>PBZO01000015.1 GCA_002731115.1 Candidatus Pacearchaeota archaeon | reverse complement strand
AGATTACACAATTTTAAGAGAGAATCTTGCACATTATTTATTAAAAAACTTTGCAGAAAATATTGATTCAGAATATCCTCAGAAAATTTTTGAAATAGGAAAAGTTTTTAATTTGAATGGAGAAATAGTTGAAGAAGAAAATCTTGGAGTTGCAATTACACCGGGTAATTTTACAAAAATAAAACAAATTCTCGAATATTTATCTAGAATGTTAAATATAGAGATACAGGTAAAAGAACCTGAGAGATTTCCTGCATATCTTATAGAAGGACGAGTTGCAGAAATATTTATTGAAGATAAAAAAATAGGATTTATTGGAGAGATTCATCCAAGAATTTTAAAAAACTGGAGAATAAAAATGCCTCTTGCATTATTTGAAATTAGTCTAGAAAAAATCTTTGAAAAGTTAAATTAAAAAACTATTTTATAATATTATTTACATGTACCCTCAAACTCGTTTTTTATTGCAAGTATATTTGTAAAATTTGGTATTTTTGATTATAAAATAGCTTTTTTTGTTGCTCTTGCAGGATTATTAGTTGATATTGATCATTTCGTTGTATTTGTTTTGCGTTATAAGGAAATGAATATAAAACATGCTTGGAATAGAGCAATTAATGGACTTTATAAGGGTCGAAGTTTTATCCATCATTATATTGGGATTATCTTAATTACATTAATTATTATCTTATTGTATTATTATAATAAGACTTGGTTTTGGATTATCGGATTAGGGTATTATTCTCATTTATTTATGGATTATACTCATTTGAATATTCTTAAAATTAAAGAAAAGATGACAATTAAAGAATTTGGGATGATTGAAAAAATAAACAAATTCGAAATACTCTTGGATATATTTTTAATAATTGGAATTATATTATTGTTTTTATAAATCCTAGCCAAAATAACCCTTGTTATTAACTTCAAACTTATTATCCCAATTCTTCTTTATTTTATCAATAACATCAAGTAAATCTTTTTTAATTCCCTGCCATAACTTATAAGATTCATTAATAAATTCAGCTTCCTTTTTTAAGGAGAAATCAACATCTACTTCAACTAATCTAACTTCTGTTTTTGCTAATTTTTTATAGATCTCTACTAACTTATTTTTATCTTCAATATCAATTGATTTAATCACAGAGAAAATAAACATTGGAGCATTTACTGGGTGTAAAATAGCCTCAATAAATCTTAGATAATTTGAGAATTTATCTGCAACAAATTTTCTTATTTCTCTTACTAAACAATCTGTCTCAACTTCTGCAATTTTTTCTATTTGAAAATCCTCATTTAATTTTTCAAAACTAGGTAAACTATATTCTTTTTGTATCTTCTTATAATCTTCTTTTAAATTATCTAAATTACATTCTTTTCTCATATTTCACTCTAAGAATAAGGTTTTATAAATCTAATCCTTAAGTGAAACTCCCTAAAAAGTAATACAATCATCTTCTTTCTAGATTCTTTTCAATATCTATTTTGACTAAAGAGCTCTTTTATACCTAATTACCCTTAGAAAATAGATAAAAGAGTCAATATCATAATTATTTAGTAATTGTAATATTAACAATACAAGCCTCAGCTGAGGATTGAACTCAGGACCTCTACATTACCAATGTAACGCTCTAACCAACTGAGCTACTGAGGCATACTAGAAATCTAAGAAAAAACTTATAAAAAATTATTTATTTGAATATCTAAGAACAATTAATGCTAACCATGCAATTAAAAATGCTAGACTAACAAATCCTGTTATTAATGCAAGAATCCAAAATAAATTACTTAATAATTCATTTGAAGAAACATTATATAGAAATAATGATAAAACAAACAAAACAATAGATAAAACTAAATTTTTTAAAACCAAACCTACTTTATTTTTTTTAGGACTTGATTTTTTTGACTTTCTAACAGATTTTCTAACTTTCCTAGATTTTTTCACCCTTTTTTTAGCCATGCTTATATTATTAAGAATAAAGGGTTTTTAATCTTTTCTCTAAATAACCTATGATTTAATAGTCTCATTACTTTCCCAATCCATCTGAACTGCCCCCGCAGTTATAGTTTTCATATTATTAAAGATAAAACTAAGCCAAGAAAAATAAATTTTAGTTGCATCAATTAATCCAGGTATTGTTTTGTAATCAATATCTTCCCCCTTAAATGCGACTAAAGAACCAAAATATGCAAATAATAATAATCCTATTAGAAATATTGCAAATAACTTATGTTTTAACCTCTTTATTTCTATAATTACCCATATAGCAATACTTAATACAGATATAACAAGCAGAGTAATGCCCATGGCCATAATTACAAAAAGAACAATGACTATAAAAATATTTCTAAAACATATCAATAAACTTTTATACTTAATTTACAGAAAAATACTAACAAAGCCCTATAGTCTAGTTGGTCAAGGATACGAGACTCTGAATCTCGTGACGCAGGTTCGAATCCTGCTAGGGCTATTTAGTAAAATTTATATATTCTAGATTCCTACATGAAAGATGGCAGAAAAAGAGATTGGAAAAGTTTCTAGCTATTTTAGTCATGTAAGTGTTGCTGCAATAAAACTCTCAGGTAAACTAAAAGTCGGTGACAAGATTCATATAAAAGGAAATACTACTGATTTTGAAGTAGGAATAGAAAGTATACAAATAGAAAAAGAAAGTGTAAAAGAAGCAAAAAAAGGAGAGCATATTGGAATAAAAGTCCCTGAAAAAGTAAGACCAAATGACAGAGTTTTCTTAATTAAATAAAATAAATTTATAAAACAATTATTCTTAATTTTCTACATGCCCCTGTAGTCTAGCGGCCAAGGATTCCACCCTCTCAAAATCTAGAGAAGAGGTGATTAAATCTCGATGAGAGATAAGATCTATGCATCTAAATGCAAATCTCTTTTTAGGGAACGGTGGTGACCCGGGTTCAAATCCCGGCGGGGGCGTTAATATTCAAATGAAAAAGAAACAAATAGAGAGAATTATGAAAATACTTTCAAAAGAATATCCTTCTAATGAAAAGACTACATTAAATCGTATGAGAAAAAAACCAAATGCATTTAAGATTTTAATCTCTTGTTTATTATCATTAAGGACACGGGATAAAAATACTGAAATTTCTTCAAGAAAACTTTATGCCGTTGCAGATACACCTAAGAAAATTATAAAACTTCCAATAAAAAAACTAGAAAAGTTAATATTTTCATCAGGGCACTATAAGAAGAAATCAAGAATATTAAAAAATGTTTCATCGATTTTAATTAAAAAATATGATAATAAAGTCCCAAAAAATAAAGAAGAATTACTATCTATAAAGGGAGTTGGTCCAAAAACAGCAAATATAGTTTTAGCTTTTGCTTTCGGAAAACAAGTTCTACCAATTGACACTCATTGTCATAGAATCCCTAATAGGCTTGGATGGATTAAAACTAAAACTCCTAAACAAACTGAATTTGAACTTGAAAAAATTCTTCCAAGAAAATATTGGAATGAATTTAATGCCATATTTGTCTTATTTGGACAGACTATATGTCAACCAATTTCCCCATGGTGTTCTAAATGCCTAATTAGAAGATATTGCGAAAGAATCGGAGTAAAAAGGAGTCGGTGATTAGTCCCTATCGCCAAGAATATTTCTTGTTTCCTCTAGTATTAGGTTAGAAGGGATACCTGGACCCCCTTTCTCAACATGTTCAATTAAATCTGCAACTAATTTACTTTCCTTTATAGGAATTTTCTTCGGAGTTACTTTTCTCATCTCATTCACCAGGTCTTTTACTTGTTCTGATGATAAAGAAAAATAACTTTCTTCTTCAATACACTCTGCAAGACCATATTTTTCTCCTTGAGGGGATTCTATAGTTAGTATGTTTTGATTATTAATCTGAAGATAGTTAATTTTATAATCTTTTAACATGAGATTTATAAATTATATAATTATTTAAAGATTTACATGATACCAAATAGTTTTTGCGCAAACTTTTTAAACTAATATCTTCTTCAAAATTCTATGAAGCGATCAAGCCGTAGATGGAAAAAAAAACGTCAAATGCGTTGGAAATGGCAACGTAAAAGACTTAGAAAAGAAAAGCATAAAAGAAAAGTTAGACGTGCTAGAAGTAAATAATATAAGAGAAATTACTAATAAAAATATTATGAAATTTTATGATTGGAAGAAATGGAGTGGTGATTATGATCTTAGGAGACAAGAAATATCTAAATTTTTTGGAAATGAATCAATTCAAACAGGGAATTTACTAAAAAAAGGTAGATGAAGGAATTCTTCTTAAACAAAGGGAGTTTATTCTTTAAATACAATATAATAATTCTTAACCATCAAAATCTTTATAAGCAAATCTAATTTTAACTTTTTATGGAAAGCGAAATCTGGACAGAAAAATTTCGCCCTTCTAGATTCTCTGATGTTGTTGGGCAAGAAGAAATTATAAAAAGAGTTGAAGCACTAACAAATTCACTCAATATTCCTCATTTCTTATTTGCAGGACCTGCAGGAACAGGAAAATCAACATTAGCACTAATAATTGTAAAAGAACTATTTAAAGAAAACTGGAAAGAGAATTATCTAGAATTAAATGCCTCAGATGAAAGAGGTATACAAATTGTAAGAGAGAAAGTGAAAAATTTTGCAAGAACAAAATCACTAGGGAGTGTTCCTTTTAAAGTAATATTTCTCGATGAAGCTGATGCATTAACTCCAGAAGCTCAACAAGCCTTAAGAAGAACAATGGAAAATTATTCAGCAACATGCAGATTTATCCTGAGTGTTAATTATTCAAGTAAGGTTATTGATCCTATTCAATCAAGATGTGTACTTTTTAGATTTAAAATCTTGGAGAAAAAAGATATTGAAAGAGTAATTAAAAAAATTGCAGAAACTGAGAATTTAACAATAGATCAAAATTCAATAGAAGCATTATACGAAGGTAGTGAAGGAGATTGCAGAAGATGCATTAATTTAATTCAATCAACAGCATCCATCTCTCCAGATATAAATTCTGAGCTTATTTCAACAATACTTTCTAGTTCAAAACCAAAAGATATCAAGATTATTCTTGATTATGCATTATCAGGAGATTTTCAGAAATCAAGAGAAAAACTTCTTGATGTTATGTTAAAAGAAAGTATCTCGGGCGAAGATATAATTAAAGCAATTCAAAAAGAGATATGGAATCTTCCAGTAGAACCAGAACTAAAAGTAAAACTAACTGAGAAAACAGGAGAAACTGAATTTAGAATTGTTGAAGGATCTGATCCTTTTATTCAATTACAGTCACTTATTGCAAGTTTTGTGCTTGCAGGAATTGGTAAATAAAAATGAATTCTATTATGGAGAGATATCATAATATATATTACAAATTTTGTAAAGAAGATTCTCTTGAAAGTGGATGGTTAGATAGATATAGGGTATTTCATAAATCAAAATTAAAAGAAATAGAAAGAGTATTAATAAGAAAATTAAGAAAAATTAGAAGAAAAGGTGAAATTTTTTAGAGATAAATATAATTTATAATTAAAATGCAATGGACTGAAAAACATAGACCAAAATCTCTCCACGAAATTAAAGATCAAGATGAAGCGATATTAAAGATAAAAAATTTTATTGGAACTTTTTATTTGGGAAAACTAACAAAAACTCCAAGAAAAGCATTAGTTCTTCATGGACCTCCGGGAATTGGAAAAACAACTCTGGCACATGTAATTGCAAAAGAAGAAAATTTAGAGATATTTGAATTAAATGCATCTGATTTGAGAAATAAACTAAAATTAAAGGAAATTCTAAGACCTGCAATTGAACAAAAATCACTAATAAGAAAAGGTAAGATAATTCTAGTTGATGAAGTTGATGGGATTTCTGCTGTTGATAGGGGAGGATTAATGGAATTATTATCTTTAATTACTCTTACAAATTATCCGATAATTATAACTGCAAATAATATCTGGGCTCCTAAATTAAGTGGGTTAAGAAAGAAATCAGAGCTTGTAAGATTAAAGGAAATTAATTACAATTCAATAAAAGATGTTATGATTAATGTTTTAAGAAAGGAAAACAATTTTATTAATAATAATTTTTTAACAAAGATTGCAATAAATGCTAAGGGAGATTTAAGATCTGCAATAAATGACTTGCAAACAGCATCAATTACAAAAGACCCTTCTAGTAATTTAGTTGATGAGAGAAATAAGGAGACAGATATTTTTAATGCATTAAAGTTAGTTTTTAAAGGAAAACCAACAAATGAGACTCTAAGTATATATGACTCTGTAAAAATGCCTATAGATGAGATAATTTTGTGGGTTGAAGAGAATATTCCTGCAGAATATCAGAGAAGAGAATTAAAAAGAGCATATGATTTACTAAGCAAGGTTGACATATTTAGAAAAAGAATTTACAGACAGCAATATTGGAGATTTTTGGTTTATGAAAACATTTTATTAAGTTATGGGGTTTCATCTTCAAAAAAAGATGTAAAACCAGGATTTACAAGTTATAAAAAACCAACAAGAATATTGAAAATATGGATGAATAATCAAAAGACATTTAAGAAAAAATCAATTGCTAAAAAATATGCGAGAAAGGTTCATGTTGGAGAGAAGCGCATAATGAGTGAATTTCCAATAATAAGGAATATCCTAAAAAATCCTGAAGTAAGAAGAGAATTAAGGCTTAGTGATGAAGAAATTAATTATTTGGATAAGCCTATTTAAACCAAAGAATTAAAAATCTATTTAACTTTTTTTAAATATGCCATATAATATAGTAGTTGGGAGAAATGAATATGATAAAGAGATATTGGGTGATAGAGGTTTAATTAATATTGGAAAAAGTTATGTGAAAATGGGCCAGTATAATTCTCTTTCTAATAGAATTTTGATGGATATTGCAAGAAGCCATGTTGTCCTCGTAGCAGGAAAGAGAGGAGGGGGCAAAAGTTATTCACTTGGAGTCATAGCAGAAGAATTAACTAATTTGCCAAAAGATACAAGTCAAAATATTGCATCATTAATATTTGATACAATGGGAATTTATTGGACAATGAAATTTCAAAATGAAAAAGATAAGGAGTTATTAAGGGATTGGGAATTAAACCCCAAAAATCTTCCTGTAAAAATTTTCGTGCCATTCGGTCATTATGATAATTATCTAGAAAAGGGTATTCCTGCAGATTCAAAATTTGCTTTAGATATTACAGAGATGAATTCCGAAGACTGGGTTATAACTTTTGGATTAGATATCACAAATCCTATAGCTGTCTTAATTGAAAGGACAATAACTAAATTAAAAGAAAAAAGAGATTTTAATATTAATGAGATAATATCTAATTTAGAAAACGATCAAAAAACTTCTCAAGAAACTAAAAATGCTGCAATAGGATTATTTGAAGCAGCAAATACATGGGGAATATTTGCTAAAGAAAGTGAGGAATCTACTCAAGTAAAAGATTTAATTTCTGCAGGGATCACCTCTATTTTAGATTTAAGTGTATATAATTCTATAGGATCCTATAATGTAAGAGCATTAGTTATTAGCTTAGTTTCAAGAAAAATTTTTAATCAAAGAATGGATGCAAGAAAAAAGGAAGAAATAAAATCAGTATCCTCCGGTCTCAATTTTCTATCTTCAGCTGAAAAAAAGGAATCCCCTTTAGTTTGGATGTTTATAGATGAAGCCCATGAATTTCTACCATTAAACAAAAAAACAATAGCAACAGACGCTTTGGTTCAATTATTAAGAGAAGGACGGCAACCAGGAATTTCCTTGGTTCTTGCAACACAACAACCCGGGCAGATTCATAGAGATGTTATGACTCAATCAGATCTTGTAATCTCGCATAGAGTTACATCTGCTCAAGATTTAGACGCATTAAATCAGATAATGCAAAGTTATCTTCTTTCAGGTATAAAACAATATATGGATGATTTACCGAGCTTAAAGGGTTCTGCAATAATCTTAGATGATAATTCAGAAAGAATTTATCCAATGAGAATCAGACCAAGATTTACCTGGCATGGTGGTGAAGCTCCAACTGCTGTTAAAATTGAGAAAAAGTTATAAAGTTTAAAACCCATAATTTCTATATAAAAAATGTTAAAAACAAAGATTAATGATGAATATCAATGGGTTAAAGAATCCTTAAAACAGACATATAAACATTTTAGAGGAAGATTTCCAAAAAACACTGACACTATCCAAACAGGCATAAAAACAAAAGTTAATTATGAATTTGGAGTTCCAATAGAAGAATTATTTGGTCAAAAAGTGAAAACTTTCAAAGATTTGTATAACCAAACAATAACTCATATGAAAGAAAAAACACCTGTATTAATAGCTTTAGAAGAAGAAATAGAATATATTTATTCTCTTGCAGGAAATAACTAGGAGATTGCAAAATCAACTCTTAATCTAATTTTATATGGAGCAATTTCTCCTGCTTTTTTAATCTTTAATATTCTTATCTTTTTCTTAGATTCTCTTGCTTCTTTTTTAATCTTTTCAACAATTAAATTCTCTTCATCAATCTTGCAAAAATCATAGTAATAAATTCTTGTTCCTTTTTTGCTTAATAAAAACGCTTGTTCAAGAAAAGTATTCTTCAATCTTGGCCTGGGCATTACAATAACCTCAAATTTTTCTTTAAATTTCTTAGAAATCCTTTTAATATCTCCCGGAATTAATTCAACTCTATCTTTTAATTTATTTAATTCTATATTTAATCTAGCATATTTATTTGCCTCCCTATTAATTTCATTAGATACAACTCTCCTTACTTTTGAATTCTTAGAAATAACAATTGGAAATGGTGCAACTCCTGCAAACATAACTAAGACATTATCTCCTTTTTTCATCAATTTAGAAATTTCTTTTCTTTCATTACTTAACCTTGGAGAAAAATAAGTATTATCAATATTAAATCTAAAAACACATCCATTCTCTTTATATAAAACTTCTTTAGTTTTCTCACCAGCTAGATACTTTGTAGAGATTTTTCTAAGTCTTCCTTTAACTTTCCCATATTTTTCAAGAACAGTTTTAATTGAATTTTGTTCTTTTAGTAGTTTATTTGCAAATTTTCTCTTTTCTTTAATTCTAGAATTATCTGGAAAATTAACAATTGCAATATTTCCTAAAACATCAAATGAACGTTGTTTCATAAAATAATATAAATAAAATCATAATTTAAATGTTCTTAAAACCAATCCCCTAAACCTTTTTGTTTACTCTCCTCTTCAGCTTTTCTTAATCTTTCTAATTGTTTATTAACTCTTTCTTCAGAAAAATCATGTCTTTCAACTAAAATCTCCC
The DNA here is from genome assembly GCA_002731115.1 of Candidatus Pacearchaeota archaeon. GTDB lineage: Archaea > Nanobdellota > Nanobdellia > Pacearchaeales > GW2011-AR1 > NP1466. The sequence continues at coordinate 56,545 of PBZO01000015.1, read as the reverse complement.
TTATTTTTTCTTCATTAACTTTTCCAAATTTAAAATTAACATTAATAACATCAGGTTTATGAAACAATTCAAATATTTCCTGCCAATTAAATCTATCTTCTTCTGGAAGGCTGTGAATTCTCTCTTCAACTTCCTTAAAAATCAAAATAGGCTGCTTAAACTTCTGCACAATTTGTAATGCTTTTTTCTGCCCGATTCCAGGAACTCCTTTTGGATTATAATCAGTTCCTACAAGAATCCCTAAACAAATCAACTGATCTAAATTTATCTCCAGATGATCCAAAACTTTCTCCAAATCAATTAATTCTGGTTTTATGTCAATCCATCCCGTAAAAGTTTTTCTTCTCCTTGATAAAGTTAAATTCTGAATTAACTTTGGAGCTCCAAATAACAAGCTATCATAATCTTGACTAGCACTTGCATAAATATCCTCCTTTACCTTGCAAAGATATGCAGATTCGCTTTCACCTTCACTAGGAGCTTGTACTATTGCAACCCCCATAGCTTCTAATAGTTCTTTACTTTCTTTAATCATATAATCTTCAAGTCTAATTAATTGACTAGCATAACGTTTCATACCAATAATATCTCCTTTTTGTTTTGCTTCTTCATATTTTTCTTTTGCAAGATTTCTTCCCTCTTTTCTTATTATATGTGTTTTCTCCTTAAGTTCTGGAGCTTCTCCATCAAAAACATATACTAATTTCATTCCTTCAGAGAGTAAAGCAATATTTCTATAGAAAATCCCTGAAAGATGACTTGTAATCCTCTTTTTATTATCCATTAAGGGAGTCCCATCTAATTGTCTAATTGTAGATAAAAACTGGTATAATGTATTAAATGCATCAACACAAATAGTTTTCCCCTTAAGTTCTATTATTTCAATTTTCTTTCTTGGAATGATGTCTTTAATGTTTAATCCCATACTTAAATCAGAAAACAGAAATATAAAAAATTATCTAAAAAGATCTGATTGTCTTTGTTTTCCTATCTCTGAAGTATTTCCAAATAATACCCATTTTTCAAGTCTCAGAGAATCTGCATTCTCTTTTCTATCATTCCAAATATAAAGTCTTTTAGACTCTTTATCAGAAGGTTTAAATCTTCCAGATTCATCAATATGACTATAATCAAATCTTACTGATTGAAAATTAAAGATTGTTAAACACTCATTGAGATTTGCAGATGATGGTTGATAATATTGTAAATGAGATCTTTTCTCATTAAGAAAGATTTCTTCAGGCCTAAATAAAATCATCCTATGCATTTCTTCATTAGAATACTTTTTTAAACTAAGATATTTATCTTTCTTAAAATAATTTTTATCTGCAGCATTTCTAAAAAAAAGCTCTCCATCCTTAAATAATACTGCCCCAAAATTATGTCCTCTTTTTCTTGTTTCTTGATAAAATGAATTAAGTGAATCTCGTGGATAAGCTTGATCTACTAATAAGACTAATCCTTCCTCATCTATTAATAGATAATTGGACGTTATCCCTGAAACTATCTCTCTTGACACGGGCTTAACAGCGTGTCCACTATTACTTAACTTTGTAACTAAGTAATCTTTCATATCTTTCTTTTGTTTTTTAGATACCATACCTTAATCCCTAAATAGTAATATATAAACTTTACTATATCATCACTTTAGATAATCAAGATTAATTTTAAATAACTATAATGTCTCTCATTATTATGAAAACAGACTTTATTCCAATAGATTATGATTATTTTGATTTTAAAGGAAGAAATTACATAAAAATAATAGGAAGAAATAGTAAAGGAAAAAGAATTTGTATAATTGATTCTTGTCCTGTTTATCTCTGGGCAATCTTAGAAGATAATACAAAACAAGAGAAAATAGAAAAGATTATTAAAAAGATAGAAAAGATAAAATTAGATGTAAAAGGTAGATATACTAAAGTTGAAAGAGTTGAATTACATGAAAAGAAATTTCTTGGAAAAAAAGTAAAATCTCTAAAGATATTTGCGACAAATTATAAGGATTTACATGATGTAGCTGATAAATTAGATATTCCTGAAATAGAAAAGAGAAGAGGATATGATATTGGTTTTATAACCCATTATATAACTGAGAAAAAGATTAATCCCATGCACTGGTATGAGATATCGGGGGAAGTTCTAAATAATTCGCAAGATTTTGGAGGGATTGATATGGGTTTAGATGTTGATATGTGTATAAAATTAGAATCTTCAAAAAAGATAGAGAATATTAAATTCACACCAAAAATTCTTAGTTATGATATAGAAACAGATGAATTAAAATTAGGTGAAGGAGAGATATTAATGATTTCATTAGTATCAGAAAATTTTAAAAAAGTAATAACATGGAAAGAAACAAAAGGGAAAAAATCAAGCTATGTAGAATATGTAAAAGATGAATCAGAACTAATAGAGAAATTCATAGAATATGTAAGAGAAATCTCTCCTGATTTTCTAATTGGTTATTTTTCGGATGGATTTGATTTACCCTATATAAAAGCAAGAGCTGAAAGATATAATATTAAACTATCACTTGGACTCGATAATAGCCAACCATTTTTCTCCAGAGGAATAAATTTAACAGGAAAGATAAAAGGAATAGTGCATATAGATCTCTTAAAATTCATAAGAACTGCTTATGCTCAATATATGAAATCTGAAACTCTCTCATTAAATGAAGTTTCAAAAGAATTTTTGGGAGATACAAAAAAAGATTTTAAGATAAAACACTCATCTGAGATTAATCCCAAGGATTGGGATAAATATTATGAATATAACCTGCATGATTCTGTCTTAACATTAAATCTATTTAGAAAATTTTGGCCAGATATCCTTGAATTTACAAAAATAATACAAGAACCAGTATTTGATGTTACGCGTTTTGGACTTTCAAAATACACTGAGTCGTATATTTTACATAATTTAGAAAAATTTAATGAAATTCCTGAGAAAAGACCGACTTATAATGATATTTCAACAAGAAAGAATATAGGGGGATCAGAAGGAGCATTTGTACTTGAACCAAATCCAGGTCTTTACAAAAATATCGCAATATTTGATTTTACATCAATGCATACAAGTATAATTCTCTCTCATAATCTCTCAAAAGGAACACTTTTAGAAAAAAAACAAAAAAATTCATATGAAACCCCTGAGATTAATGAAAAAGAAGGAAAAATAAGATATTATTTTTCAAAAGAAAAGGGGTTTTTTCCTGAACTTCTTAAAGAGATATTTGGATTAAGAAAGAAATTCAAATTAGAATATAAAAAGAACTCTAATGTTGTAACCTATGCTAGAAGCAATGCATTTAAAGTTTTATCAGCTTCAGCACACGGATATTTAGCTTTTTTTGGGGCAAGATATTACTCACATGAAGCTTCTGCATCTGTTCTTGCATTTGTTAGAAAATATAATCTTGAAACAATAAAGAAAGTAGAAAAAGCAGGTTATAAGGTTATATTCAGCGATACTGACAGTGTTGCTCTTGCAATGGAGAATAAATCAAAAAAACAGATTTTAGATTTATTAAAAAAATTAAATGCAGAACTTCCAGAATTTATGGAATTAGAACTAGAAGGATTTTTCAAAAGAGGCATATGGGTTACAAAGAGATCTGGAATTGCAGGAGCCAAAAAAAAGTATGCAATGATTGATGAAAAAGATAATCTAAAGATAAGAGGATTTGAAACAGTAAGAAGAGACTGGTGTAAACTTGCTCGTGAAGTTCAAAATAAAATAATAAACCAAATTTTAAAAGAGGGTAATGAGAAAAAATCATTAAAATATATTAAGGATATTGTTAATAAAATAAAGAAGAGAGAGATAAATAAGGAAGATTTAATTATTAAGACTCAATTAAAAAAACCTATTTCAGAATATAAAGCAATCTCCCCTCATGTAATTGCTGCAAGAAAAATGCATGAGAAAAAAATCCCAATAAGCCAGGGAAATTTAGTTGAATATTATATTGCAGAAACAAAAGAAAAGAAGAAACTAGTAAGAGATAAGGTAAAGCTTCCTAGTGAGAAGGGAGAATATAATATAAAGTATTATTTAGAAAATCAGATTCTTCCTGCAGTTGAGAATATTTTCCAAGTTTTTAATATTAATATAAAAGAGATTATTGAAGGAAAAAAGCAAATGACCTTAGGGGATTTTTAAAATGAGAAAAATTCCAGAGGCAAAACCATTATTTCTTAAAAGAATGAAATCTCTTCTTGAAAAAGACTTTGATAATTACATGGAAATTTTAAAAAGAGAACCAGTAAGATCAATAAGAACAAATACTCTAAAAATCTCTCCTGAAAAATTAAAAGAAAAACTAGAGAAGAAAAATTGGATCATAAAACAACCATTTAAAGAATATCCGGAAATTATGATTGTAGAAAATAATCTTAATCCAGGAGAATTAGGAAGAGCTTTAGAGCATTTAATTGGATATTATTATATTCAAGAACTTGCAAGTATGTTACCAATAATTGCACTAAAACCTAAGGCAAATGAAACTATTTTAGATTTATGTTCTTCACCTGGAAGTAAAACAACTCAAATGGCTTCATTCATGAATAACTCCGGGACAATAATTGCAAATGAAGTAAGCTTAGGAAGGATAAAAATATTAGCATCAAATTTAGAAAGATGTGGAGTAACAAACACCATTATCACGAAAAAAGATGGAATAGTCCTTTGTAAGAAATTAAAAGAAGAAAATCTCCAGTTTGACAAAATACTAGTTGATGCTCCTTGTTCTGGAGAAGGAACTTTAAGAAGCACTCCAAAAACATATTTGATGTGGAATATAAAAACAATAAAATCCGTTTCAAGAATTCAAAAAAATCTAGTTTCTTCTGCTTTAGATATTTTAAAACCAAAGGGAGAATTAATCTATAGCACTTGTACGCATGCACCAGAAGAAAATGAAGAAGTTATTGATTTTATAATGAAGAAATTTAATAATATAAAGATAGAAAAAATTACCTTGCCAGTAAAATCTAGAAAAGGTCTAGAAAAATGGCAAGATAAGGAATATTTAGAAGAAATTAAAGATGCTTGTAGAATTTACCCTCAAGATAATGATACGGAGGGATTTTTCTTAGTGAAATTCAAGAAATTAAAATGAATCGACTAAAAATATTAAATAAAAATGAGAAACAAGAAATACTTAATAGATTAAATAAACAATTTGGAATAAAGGATATTCATGGAATAATTGTTAAAAGAGGAGAAGAAAAATTATTTTTATTTTCTGGAGATTACAATGAAAGACAAATAGAAAATTTAGAAAAAATTGTTCCTATTGAAGGAGTTGGAATTTATTTTGCTAAGATTATAAAGGAGGAGATAAGATTAAGTATAGAAGGGACACAAATATTAAAGAATCAAATAGAAAGAAATATTTTTGAATTAAATAAAGAACAAGTAGATTTGTGGATGAAGGGCCAAGAATTAAATATTAAAACAGGTAAAAGAGGATTTCTAGTTATGAAATATAAAAAAGATTTTTTAGGATGTGGTAAAGCATCAATTGAGAAAATAACTAACTTTATCCCAAAATCAAGAAGACTTAAAAATTAAACTTTTCTATATAAAAAATGGACAAGAATAAGATAATCAAAGCAGGGAAAATTGCAAAAGAAGTAAAGGAATATGCAAAATCAATTATAAAAAAAGACATGCTTCTATTAGAGATAGCAGAATTAATAGAAACAAAGATAAAAGAACTTGGAGGAGACATTGCTTTCCCAGTTAACTTAAGTATTAATGATATTGCAGCACATTATACCCCGAATAATGATGATAAAACAAAAGCACATGGACTTCTAAAAATTGATATAGGAATTCATGTTGAGGGATGGATTGCAGATACTGCTTTTTCAATAGATTTAGAAGATAACGAAGAAAATAAAAAGTTAATTGAAGCTTCATCGAAAGCATTAGAAAATGCAACAAAAGTCATAAAAGAAAATACTAAACTAAATGAAATTGGGAAAACAATACAAGAAACAATTGAATCATTTGGTTTTACTCCAATAATCAATTTATCTGGACATTCTCTAGAACAATATGATTTGCATGCAGGAATAACAATTCCAAATATTAATAATAAGCAAAATACTCCAATAAAACAAGGACTTTATGCAATAGAACCATTCGCAACCTCTGGGAATGGGAAAGTCTATGATGGAAGGCCTTCTGGAATATATAGATTAATTAATAATAAAAATGTAAGAAGTCCAATTGCAAGAGAAACATTAAGATTAATTGAAAAAGAACATGATAAATTACCTTTTTGTTCTAGATGGATTATAAAAAAACTAGGAACAAAAGCCTTATTTGGATTAAAGCAATTAGAAGACAATGGAAACTTGCATAATTATCCACAATTAATGGAATTGTCACATAAGAAAGTTAGTCAAGCAGAGAATACTATTTTAATTGAAAAAGAGAAGATTATTACAACAGAATAATATCATCCTAAATAACTACTTCCTTGGGGAACAGCAGCTTTTGCAGATTTTAGATAATTTTCTTCTACTTTCTTATAAACCTCAATTGTTGGTTTATTCACACTTGGTTTAACCTTCTTTAAAGCTTCTTCAAAATGTTTTTTTCTTACTTCCTCCGAATCTATAGATTCTCTTAAGGAAAGTATTGCTGCTTCTCTTACAACTGCCTCAATATCCGCTCCAGTATATCCTCCTGTTTTCTTAGCAATATCTTTTATATTAACATCTTTTGTTAAAGGCATCTTCTCTGTATGAATTCCCAAAATCTTTAATCTACCAGCTTCTTCTGGAGCATTAACAAGTAGAATCTTATCAAATCGTCCTGGTCTAAGTAATGCAGGATCAAGCATATCCGGCCTATTTGTTGCACCAATAATTAAGATATCTCTTAAATCTTCAAGTCCATCCATTTCCGCCAATAATTGATTTAAAATTCTCTCAGTAACTTTTGTTCCAGCATCCATTCCTCTTTTTCCTGCAAGTGAATCAATTTCATCAAAAAATATAATGCATGGAGCAACTTGACGTGCTCTTTCAAAAATCTTTCTTACACCTTTCTCAGATTCTCCTACCCACATACTCATTAACTCGGGTCCCTTAACTTGGATAAAATTAGCTTCTGATTCTTTTGCAACTGCTTTTGCTAAAAGAGTTTTTCCTGTTCCAGGTGGACCGTAAAGTAAAATACCTCTTGATGGCCGAATCCCCATTCTACTAAAACTTTCGGGATATTTCATTGGCCATTCTACAGCTTCTTTTAATTCTTGTTTAATATTATTTAATCCTCCAATAGAATCCCATTCAACATTTGGAGTCTCAATTAAAACTTCCCTCATAGCAGAAGGTCTAACAATTTTTAGTGCCTCCATAAAATCTTCTTGCTTAACAATTAATTTTTCTAAAATTTCCTTGGGAATTTGTTCTTCATCTAGTTTTATCTTATGAAGATGTTTTCTTAAAACATTCATTGCAGCCTCCTTACTTAATGCTTCTAAATCTGCTCCAACAAAACCATGAGTTAAAGATGCAAGTTCATCTAAATTAACATTTTTTAAGGGCATCCCTCTTGTATGAATTTTTAAAACAGAAAGTCTTCCTTCTTTTCCAGGAACATTAATTGAAATTTCTCTATCAAATCGTCCTGGTCTTCTTAATGCAGGATCAAGAGAATTAATCCTATTTGTTGCACCAATTACAATTACCTTACCTCTTGTCTTTAATCCATCCATCATTGTCAAAATCTGGCTAACAACTCTTCTTTCAACTTCTCCCATTACTTCCTCTCTTTTTGGAGCTATTGCATCTATTTCATCAATAAAAATGATTGTAGGTGCTGTTTTTTCAGCTTCTTCAAAGATATCTCTAATACGTTTTTCTGATTCGCCATAAAATTTTGACATTATCTCAGGACCATTTAATAAAATAAAATTAGCTTCCGATTCATTTGCAACTGCTTTTGCTAAAAGAGTTTTTCCTGTTCCAGGAGGTCCGTGGAGCAGAACTCCTTTAGGAGCATCTATTCCTAATCTATGAAAGATTTCTGGATGTTTCATTGGAATCTCAACCATTTCTCTTATTTTTTTAATTTCTTCTTTTAATCCTCCAATATCTTCATAATTAATCTCCGGAATCTTTTCATCAGTTATTTCAACTGCTTTCGGATTTAATGTTACTTGAGTATTCTCTGTTATAATTACTGGTTGATTAGGATTAGAATTAATTACTAAGAATTTAATTTGAGAAACTCCTCCACCTAAATTTCCAAAACCAATATTCTCAAAAGCTTCTCCAAATATATCTCCAAAATCATCACTAAGACCCATATCTGAGAATAAATCTTTTCTTCTTTGAACTCCTCCCAAAACAACAATATCTCCTTTTATTACTGTTCTTCCTAAAAGTCCCCTTCTTAGACTCTCGGGATCTCCTTGAATCATTATTCCTTTTTGAGCTGGAGCAATTGTTATTTTTTTTGCTTCCTTAATTTCTGCTTTAGAAATATTTACAGCGTCCCCAATTCCTGTTTTTGCATTTCTTCTTAGAATACCATCAATTCTAATAATACCTTCTCCAACATCTGCAGGATAAGCTCTATCTGCAATTGCAACTGTTTCTCTACCTCCCTTAATCATAATAACATCTCCCCGTCTTATTTTTAATTCTCTCATTATCTCTGCGTCTATTCTTGCAATTCCTTTGTAGGCATCATCTTGCATTGCTTCAACAACTTTTAATTGAATTCCATTTTTTTTCATTTTTTATTGAAATCTATTCTTTTTTTTAATTTCATTGAAATTTATAGATAATCTTCCCATTTCCTCAAAGCATAATTTTACCATATCATCCATCATTCTTTTCTGTTCATTCATAAAAGATACAATTTCTTTTGGGATTGAAACTGCATAACTATTTCCAACAAGTCTCATTTTTACTTTAAATTCCTTATTTTTTAGATTTATAAATTTATTGTACTCTTGCTCATCAACAGGGTGTATTAATTTTTCATCGCATTTTGGACAAATCATTACTCTGAATAGAAATCTATTTTTAATTAATTCTGTCTTATTCATTCTTGATTCGCACTTATTACAAAGTATTGTGTTGTCAAATATATCTTTCATTTTCCGAATATAAAACCGTGTCTTTGACACGGCTTAGGGTAAAAGGAGGTTATACAATAAATGTACACCTTCAGTGTATACATAAAATAGATACTATTTAAATGTTTTGGTAAAAAAGATTTATAAAACACTTTAAAAATACTAAACAATTATTCTTCATATGAAATTAAAAGAGGTATTAAAAAAATTAGGGTTTTTATTATGGAAAGATAATAGTCTAAGGGGTTGGATATTCTCAATTATTTTTTTATTTATTTTTATAAAATTTATATTTTTTCCAATAATGAGTTTAGTTACAGGAACACCCTTACCTTTAGCAATTGTTGAATCCTGTAGTATGTACCATAATGGAAATTTATTATCAGATTATAATGAATGGTGGGAAGATAGTGAACCAAAATATTCAGAATATGAAATAGAAAAGCAGGATTTTACATTTAAAAAAGGACTGAACAAAGGAGATATTTTATTTATAATAGGGAAAAAACCAGAAAAACTAAACTTGGGAGATGTAATAATATTTAATACAGATCACAAGAATCCAATAATTCACAGAATAATAAAAATTGAAGAAGCAGATGACAAATATTTCTTCTCAACAATAGGAGATAATAATAACGGACAAATGAGTTCTGAAGTAAATATAAAATCAGAACAAATAGTAGGAAAAGCAATATTTAAAATTGCTCCTTATCTTGGATGGGCAAAATTAATCTTTTTTGAATATAATCAAAGAGAATCAAATAAGGGATTTTGTAATTAATATCAAAAAGTTTTTAAAAGGAATTAATTAGAATATAGAATGGAATTTTGTCCGAAATGTGGTGCTGTTCTTATTAAGAAAATAAAAAATGATGGATGTCCAAGGTGTAATTATTCTTCAAAAGGCAAAGTAAAAATAAAAACAAGTGAAAAGATGGATGAGAAAAAAAAGATTTCTATAGTAAAAGATAAAGATACGGAAGTTTTCCCAGTTGTCAATGAAAAATGTAAGAAATGTAAAAATGATAAAGCTTATTTTTGGACTGTTCAAACTCGTGCAAGTGATGAAGCTGAAACAAAATTCTTTAAATGTACAAATTGCAGTCACACAAGAAGAGATTATAGATAAAAATATAAACAAATATTTCTAATAAAAGTCATGGCTCCGTAGCTCAGCCTGGTCAGAGCACTAGACTCTTAATCTAGGTGTCGAGGGTTCAAATCCCTTCGGGGCCATAAGGAATTATATTCTCCTAATCAAATCTCTTATCTCTCCCTTATTCAAAAAACGTATTTGAATATCCCTAAGAGAATTATCTGATTTATTATAAGAATAGATAGTTCTATAAAAATCTTCTATGACTCTTCCTCTAAAAATTTTTGCTAGTTCTAAAAACTCTTTTCCTTTTAAGGGGAGATCTAATACTTCTCTTGTTGCATAAACTGCTACTTCAAAAGAATAATGTTGTAAACCCCATAATTTATTTGGACCGACTTTCTTACGAATTTCTTCTTCCATACCTCTTAATTCATAATATTCTTTTATTCCTACTTCTAATGACATCCTTTATCTTAGGATTATCTCAACTTAATAAATACTTCTATAAGTAACTATTAAAACATTCAATTCTTCTTAGGGGCGGTATTAATCCAGTTATTTAACTAAATCTTGTATCTCATCAATAGCATCTGCAACTTCTTTCCCTTTCTTGGTCAGTTTTATAATTTTTATTCGCCCCTTTTTTTCAAACACAACTAACCTTAAATCTTCTAATGTCTGCAGAATTTTTACTGCATGGCTATAAGTACAATCAACTTCTTTAGCCAAGATACTACCATACCTCATCCGCGTATTTCTCTTAAGAGATACTAGCATTAAGGCTGGCTTTCTCCTAAAAAAAATATCGAAATTTTCCTTCATTTGATATTTTTCCATTTTGTGATATGTATAGTTTAATGTATATATCCAGAAAACATCTTCCTTTTAAATGTTTCGTAAAGTATATTTCAGAATATTTATTAACCAATATATCTATTGAATTTCATGAAAAAAACAAAAATATTAGCAGTCGGGGATATTCATGGAGATACAGGACTAGTTAAAAGATTAGCAAAAAAAGCAAAAAAAGAGGATGTAGATTTAGTAATCCTTGCAGGAGATTTAACCTTTATGATTGATGAATTACCAAAAAATCTAATAGGTCCTTTTATAAAAGTAAAAAAACCTGTCTTATTATTACATGGAAACCATGAATCACTGGCAACAGCAGATTTTTTAGCAGAAATGTATCCAAATACAAAAAATATTCATGGATACTCCTTTAAAAAAGATAATTTAGGTATTTTTGGAGCAGGAGGTGCACTTAGATTTAATACTTCAGAAAAAGAAATTTTTAAATCTCTAGAAAAAGGTCACTTCCCAATAAGAGATATCAAGAAAAAAATAATGGTAACTCATATGCATGTAAAAGGAACAAAATCAGAATTCTCCGGATTTGAAGGAAGTAAGAGTATAAGAAAAGCAATAGTAAAATTTAAACCGGATGTTGTAATTCATTCACATATACATGAAGCGAAAGGAATTGAAGAAAAGATAGGGAAAACAAAGATAATTAATGTTGCGAAAAAAGAGAAAATTTTTAATATATAATATTTTAAAAACTCCCCTTCTATTTAATTAGTTATGCCAAAAAAACAAAGAAAATCTAAGGAAGAAAAAACGGCTGAAGATTATTTTCCGGTTGATAAAAGTGATTTAGAACACACTATTGAAAAAAAAGAACCTCAAAAACAGGAATCAATAAAAAAATCTGTGGAAATTCCTACAAAAGAGATTCAACCAATAGAAGAAATTAGAAAAGGATCAGTAGAAGTTAAATATAAAAAGCTAGACAGAAAATCTCTAGAGAAAGTAGAAAAGATTTCAAAAAAGAAATCTAGAAAAAAAAGAGTTAAAAAAACAGCAAAAACCCCTATAAAATATTCTCATCCTCAAATAAAACTAAAAAAAGAAGGATATGAATTAATATTAACAGAAAAACCACAAGCAGCCTTGAAAATTGCATCTAGCCTGGGAGATTCAACAAAAAGAAATAACAGAGGAGTCCCTTATTATGAAGTTAATAGAGATGGAAAAGAGATAATTGTTGCTTGTGCAGTTGGACATTTATTTACATTAAATCAGAATATAACCGGCTCAAGTGTTCCTATTTTTGATATAAGTTGGGCTCCAAATTTTATTGTAAGAAAAAAAGATTTTACTAAGAAATATTATGATACATTACTAAAACTTGTAAAAAATGCTAAAAGTTTGACAGTTGCAACAGATTACGATATTGAAGGAGAATTAATTGGATTAAATGTTGTAAGGTTTATTTGTAATCAGGAAGATGCAAACAGAATGAAATTTTCTACATTAACCTCTAAAGAATTAAATGAAGCATATGAAAATAAATTACCTAATATAAATTGGGGGCATGCAATTGCAGGAGAAACAAGACATTATTTAGATTGGTTCTATGGAATAAATTTATCTCGCGCATTGATGAATGCAATAAAAACAACGGGTAAATTTAGAATAATGTCAATAGGAAGAGTGCAAGGACCAACATTAAATCTAATTGTAGAAAAGGAAAAGGAAATTCAAACATTTCAATCAAAACCTTATTTTCAAATTTTTATTAAAGTAGAAAATTCACATACTCTAGAATTAAAACATAATAAAGACATTTTTGATAAATCAGAACTAAAAAAATTTGAAGATCTTATTGGGAAAACAGTAAAAGCAGAAACAAAAAAAACAGAACAAATATTGCCTCCAAATCCTCCATTTAATCTAACCGCCTTGCAAACAGAATGTTATAAATTTCACGGCATAACTCCTTCAAAAACACTCCAGGCAGCACAATCACTTTATCTAGGGGGATTAATATCTTATCCTAGAACTTCAAGTCAAAAACTCCCTAATTCAATTGATTACAAAACTATCTTGAGAAAACTAGCAAAAGAATATAATGTGGGAAAATTAATAACAAAAGAAAGACCAATTGAAGGAATAAAAACTGATCCTGCACACCCTTCGATTCATCCAACAGGAGAAAAACAGATTTTATCAGGAAATGAAGAAAAAGTTTATAATTTAATTGCTAGAAGATTTCTATCATTATTTTGTGATAATGCAATAATTGACAATAAAAAGGTTAGTGTAACTGCTGATAACTTAATATTTAATGCAAGAGGATCAGAAATTAGAAAAAAGGCATGGTTAGAAATTTATCCTGTTAAACTAAAAGAAAATGAAATTCCTGATTTAAATGGGGATGTAAATATAATAGATTTAAGAACAGAAGAAAAAGAGACTCAACCTCCAAAAAGATATTCTCCTGCATCAATAATTACTGAACTTGAAAAGAGAAATCTGGGAACAAAAGCAACACGTTCAACTATTCTTGAAACCCTTTATGATAGGAATTATATCAAGGAAAAATCAATAGAAGCAACATCATTAGGAATGTCATTAATCTCATCTCTAGAAAAATACTCGCCAATAATAATTGATGAAGAATTAACAAGAGATTTTGAAAAAGAAATGGAAAAAATCCAGGAATCAAAAGAGAATTTCAAACAAAAAGAAGATATAGTAATTGATAAAGCAAAAAAAACAATAACTAAAATAGCAGAACAATTTGGGAAAAACGAGAAAAAAATAGGGCAAGAACTTTTAGTTGCAAATTTGCAATTACAAGAACAACAAAGAGAAGAAAATAAACTAAATATTTGTCCTGTTTGTAAAAAAGGAAATTTAGCAATTACTTATTCTAAAAAAACAAGACGTCATTTTATTGCTTGTAATGCCTATCCTAATTGTAAAACAACTTACTCTTTACCTCCAAATGGAGTAATTAGAAAGACAAATAAAGTTTGTGAATCTTGTAATTTTCCAAAGTTAATGTTATTAAAATATGGAAGAAAACCTTGGTTCTTCTGTTTTAATCGTGAATGTGAAACTAACAAAAAAAGAATTGAAGAATATAAGAGGAAAATAGAGGAAAATAAATAAATTAAATTACCGAAAAGGATTAATTGAAGAATAAATTCTAATTATTCTCTATAAAATTTCTCAGAGATTTTCATATCCAACCTCTCTTAAAAATCCCTTTCGCCCTAATATCAAAATTAATCTCTTTATTTGGCAAACTTCTATGTTTTAATAAAATAGCTTTCTTTTTTCTATTCTCCTTTCTTAATTCAATTATACATTTGCTCCAATACTTGAATAAATCTCCTCCAACAATATTAAATTCTTTTTCCACACCTTTTTTCCAATCTTCTTCAGATAAAAAACCGCTATAAACTTGATTAGTAATAATAATCGGAATTCTTTGTTTTCTAGAAATTTCAGAAAGAACTCTCATTTGTCCTGAAACATCTCTGTTAAATTCCTTAACATTTCCTTTTAATTTTACTGCATCGCCTAATTCAAGCCGATAAAGCATGGCAATCCCATCAATAATAATTAAACTAACATGGCCTTTTTTTATTTCATTTAATAATTTTACAAAACATTTTTTTTGTTCTTCAAAATTAGTTGGCTCTAATAAAAATATATTCTTTAATACATTCTCATAATTTTCTCCAACAATTTGTTTAACTCTCTCTACAGAAAATCCCCCTTCTGTATCAATATAAATAACTTTATTCTCTTTTTTTGCCTGACTACAAGCAGTTAGAATGCACATATTTGTTTTACCACATCCAGGGGGACCTGCAATCATTGTAATTACATCTTTTTCATAACCTCCATAAAGCCATTTATTCAGATCATAACTTCCTGTTGAGATCTTATTTGTCATAAATAAAAAGAAAAAAGAGTATTAATAAAAATTATTATACTATAGAATTAATTTAATTTCTTAAAATCAACTTCTAACTTATCTAAATCCCTAGTAACTGCGAGAACTGCATCATTTATTGCTTTTTTTGCTGTTTTTCCAGAGGTTTTAACTAAAAGAACAGGATTCTTTGTAGGATGCTCTCTTTTCCAAGCTACAAAACTAACAGAAGAATCTTTATCTAAATAAATTCTTAATAATTCTGCAATTGTCAAACTCCCAAATTCAACTTCTACTTCATCTTTTGAACTTTTAAGAATATTAATCTCCATATAAGAAAACCTTAAACTTTGTTTATAAATATTTTGTTTACTTCTTTTCAAGAATTAAATCGTCAATCTCCCCATCAAATATACCTCCATCTTTAGCATTTCCTAATATTCTTGATTCTCTTTCTTCTTTCATTTCCTGTAAATCTGAGATAGTTAATTCTCTTGTTGAGTCTTTATTTAAATCAAGTTTCTTTGGTTCTTTTTTAATTCTTTCGGCAACTTCTTCTTTTAAAAGTCTGATTTTTAGAAAACTTTCAAGCTTATTAACAAATCTAAAATTATCTTCAGGGAGAATTCCTTTTTCTGCCATTTGAATAGCTATAACAGGCTCTTCAATCTCTTTTGCTAATTGTTCTTGTGTCAATTTTCTTGATCTTCTAGCCCTCATAATAACCCAATGGAAATTATTAATTAAATCATCCTTTAATTCTTCTTCTTCTTGTTTAAAATTAATTCCAAAATTTCTATCAATAATCCCCTTCAAATTAGTCTCCTGTTTCTTTAATAATTCTTTTTTTTGTTTAAAAATATCTTGTTCTTTATTAACTCCGGAAATCTTAGAAATTCTATCATAAACTGTTTGGTTCTTCTCAGATTCGCTAAGTTTTAGAGTATTTGGTTTTTTAATAATTGGAATATTCTCTTTAGATGAACACTTCCTACAAATCTTAATAATCCCATCTTCAAAAACTGCCTCAAATAATAAGGTTCTCTCACCTAATGTATGACATTTATAACATTCATCCATAAGGTAAATCAACCAAATCTCTTTTTTAATATTTGTATTCTAAAAAATATTAATTCAAATACTCCTCAATTTCACTTAAATCTTCTAATTCTGTTACAATTAATGATTCATCAACAATTACAGAAGCTCCCTTTACACCATAATTCTTAGTTAAAAGCTCTACAGAAATTAGGTCCATATTTCTTGCAATTGGAATTAAGATGATTTTATTCCCATAATCATCTTTCAATTCTTCCAGATATTTGGAAAAGACATTTTGTTTATTTCTTTGCCCAACATCTTCAGACATATAATCATACAAATAAACAATTGTATGAAAATCTTTTCCGCATTTCTCTTTAATTTTAATACTATTAATCCAAAATAAAGTTCTTAATAAATCATATTTTTTATGTTCTTGTATAATATAATTTGTCAGTCTATTTGCACCCTCATATCTACTAAGTGTTCTTGCATCTTCATATATTTTATCTCCGAATTCTATATTTTTTATTATTGCCTCCTTGCAATTTAGATCCTCTAAATCAAGTATCTGTGTTTGAACCTTTACATCTAAAAGATTAAGGTCTGATATTAAATACATCTCAGAGATTTTTTCAGACCTCCAATTTTCTAAAACAACTCCTAGAAATATGCCTATTCCAAATATTAGAATAGTAACAAACAATGCCTCCCAGAAAACATGCTTTTGTGATTTTAACATTTTATCTCCATACCATCTTCCCATTTATAAAATACCATATTGCATTAATCATTATAAACGGATAGGATATTAAGTAAATAGTCATATAAAAAGGGATATTTAAAATATTCTCTTTTTTTAATATTTTCTCATTTAATATAAATAAAATTAATAATGTAAATATTAATCCTAGAATAAATAAAATTACTCCGAGATAATTTAGGATACTTGGGGTAATATAGAGATCATTTAAACTTAAAATAGGCGTTCCAACAAGAATAGAATATTTAGTTAATAAAAAATTAGAAATAATTCTTGATATTAAAAGATAAAAGAAGATACTTAATCCAACTAATCCTAGAAAGGTATTTAATATAAAAAAAGGCATAATAAACCACCCCAACATTCCCTTTTTTCCTAAGGAGTATCTATATTTAGAGATACACTGTAATCCCCCAATATTCCATCTTCTTCTCTGAACAAACCATGATCTAAACTTAGTTGGAACTGTTGTTGTTACTTTTGTAGATAAACACATTCGTCTTTCCCATCCATCATGAATTAGATGCCAAGTAGCTTCAATATCTTCTGTTAAATTTTTTGCATCAAATCCCTTAATTCCAGTAAGTGCTTTTCTCCTATATAATGCTAAAGGTCCAGGAGTTACATAAATTGCATCAACATAATCTAAAAGTTTTCTTGAAAGTGCAATAACTTTATATTCAATATATTGTAGTTTCTCAAAAAATTTATTTTTATTTCTAACAATAATAGGGCATGTTACTGCTCCAACATTTAGATTATCAAAAAATCCAATCATCTTGTTAAGGGATTCTTTTTCAGGATAGGAATCAGCATCAACAACAGCAATTAATTCTCCTTTTGCAATATTTAGTGCTTTATTTAAGCTTCCAGCTTTACCTAAATTTTCTTTATTATCAAGAATTTTTATTTTAGAGTATTTTTTAGCTAATTGTTTTGCTATTTCTAGAGTATTATCAGAACTTCTATCATTTACAATAATAACTTCCAGTATATCTTTATAATTTATACCAAAGATATGTTTAATAGTATCCCTAATCGTTTTTTCTTCATTATATGCAGGAACAATAAAACTAATAGAATACTCTTTTTTGGATTTAGGGTAAACAAATAGACTTTTTCTATTTTGAATATAAATTAAAAGAAAAAGACTAAGCATATAAAGTGATATAAACATATATGTTAAATACACATAAGGTAATATTTCCATTTTATTATTTTATAGACTCCCCTACTTTTCCCAAAGGGTTTTCATAATCATTAATATTAAAATAATCATAAAAATCATCGCTTAAACTTAATTCATGAGTATGACCTATTTTTTTCTTTCTTAATAGATTGAGTTCAACAAATTTTTTAATATGATCATAAGCTTTATTTCCACGAATCTTAATTATAACTGACTGTTTTATCGGGTGTTTATATGCAATAATTCCCAAAGTCTCTTGTTCTGCTTTTGAAAACTCGGCAGATCCTGTTGCTAATTTATTTATAATATAAGAATATTCTTGTCTTACATCCATTTTCCACAAATTATTTTTCACAATAATCTCAATTGCTGAGTCTTCTTCATATTTTTCCTTAAGTTTCTCTATTAACTCTTTAATTATGAGTGGATTTAAATCTGTTAAGGAAATTAATTCCTGCATTGATAAAAATCTCCCGGATACAAAGAAAACAGCCTCTATTTTTTTAAGATTCTCTTTTTCTTTGGATTCATCAATTTCACTAATTGTTTTACTACTAACATCCATTGTTTAGAGAGGAGGACGTTGTTTAAAAGGATTATTAATAAACTATTTAAGACAAAGAATGCTTGATTTATTATGAAGAATAAGGACTTGATGATTAATATTGTTGGATTATTATTTTTCATCCTTGGAATAATTGCAATTACTAATACCTCGTTTTGGTATGGTCCTCAACATATTTTATGGTTTTGCTATTGGGGTCTGGCAATTATGGGAATTGGTTTTTTAAAAAGGAATCATGGTTTAATAGAAAGTCAACTAAATATTTTGACAATCCCCCTTATTATCTGGGCTTTTGATTTTTTCTATTATATCTTATTTGGACATTCTCTATTAAATATTGCGGATTATTTTTTTGAACCGGGACCAATTTTGGCAAAGATTATAACAAGCCAGCACCTCTTCACAATCCCTCTGGCACTCTATACTATCCGTTTTATTAAGTCTGAATCAAAGAATTCATGGAAACTTAGTATGTTGATTATCTTGATTTTATTTATACTTAGTAGACTTTTAACTAATTATGGGCAGAATATAAATTGGGTTTATCATACAAGTTTAAATCTAGGAATTCCTTATTATCCTCTATTTTGGTTTTTGATAATGTTTGTTATGGTATATCTAACTAATTTTTTATTAAAGAAATTTCAACTCAAGTTTAAATCTTAAAATAGCTCCAATTCCAGATAGTTTTTGAAATTGGTCTCCTTCTTCTGTATCTGTAGAAATAATCTCAACTACAGAAGACATATCTCTTGCCTTTCTTTTTAAATCTTTTAGAATATCTTTATCAAGTTTTTTTGATAAAAGAAGAATTTTAACAGCCCCATATTCTAATGCTCTTCTAATAGGTTCTTCCTTGTAAAGAGCCATATCTGGTTTTTCTCCTAATGTTTCAAAGAAATTTTCTAAAAGTTTTTTTTCATAAATTATCTCTTGATTAGATAAAATCTCCTTAGACTTTTCAACAAGCTCTTTTAATCCAGATTCATCAGAATTACCAATATCTATTCTTCCAATAACATTTTCACTTAATTTTGTAACCATATATTTTCCATCTAGAAACTCATCTTTTGTAGGAATTGGTCCTCCAACTAAAATACCTTTTAATCTTTTATTATCAAAAAATATTTTTCTCATTTCATCTGCAATTCTTTTATAGAATTCCTTAGTTAATCCTTCTGTGATTCTGTGAAATCTTTGAGATGATTGGCCTCCAGCCCTAACCTTGCCAGGAATACCTGAAGTCATCTTTTGCAAGACTTCTATTCTTTTGCCTTCGAGCAATCCGATTGTTGCTTCTTTTCTATCCATTACTAAAAGTCCAAAAACTTCAGAGATTTCTAATTGTTCTTTTAATGTATCTAAAACAAATTCTTTATCACATCTATATAATCTAACCTTTAGAGGCATTGGAGGTTCAATATCCCATAGTTGTAGATCATCTTGGCCTTCTTTTTTAGATACATTCCCACAAAATAATGCAAGCCCATTTTTGGGTGTTCTTTTAAGTGTTTTTAAGTGTCTTACTATTTTATCTAAAGCATCACTAACATTCTTTCTTGTTGCAGTTGATTTTATGTTTTTTGCAGTTGATTTTTCTGCTTCAAGTTGTTTTTGAACAGAATTTACATCATATCCTGAAGAAATGTAAACACTAATTAGCTCAGTATGTCTTCCCTTGTATTCTCCAAGTTGTTCTACTATTTCTTCAAGTTCTAATTTAGTTAGTTGCGTCATGATTTATAGAAAAAAGAGATGTTTATAAAATTTGGTTAAATTGAATTAAAATTGCTTTTTAATAATATAAGATTAAACAATATTATGGGCAACAATTAAATCTTCTTCAAACTCTTTTAAATTTTTAGGAATAGAAATCCCTTTTATCTCAGATCTTAGACTTATACCTTTATCTTTCTTCTTTTTCCAAATCTCACTATTAAATTTCATTAATTCATCAATTAAACTTAGATTAGAATTTATTTTTTTAGATTCTGGAAATTTTGATAAATCAATATTTTTTTCTTTTGCAATAAAAGTTGTAATTTGAGGGAGAATCGGATAAATTAAAATTAAAAATCTTTCGAGTAAGAAATGTAAAGTATATTTAGCAGATTCTGTTTCCTCCTTAGTAAATTTATTTTCATTATTATATGTTCTTGCTTTAACTATTTCTATATAGTGAGATGCGAATATTTCCCATAAAAATCTCCTAAGTTTTAAAGCTGGATGATGAAAATCATAGATCTCATAAGATTTATCAAATTCCTTAGTTAAGGATTCTATATAATCAATAAACAATTTATCTAAATTGCTTAACTTTGGTTTTTTATTAGGTTTATTAAACAACATAACAAACTTTGATACATTTAATATCTTATTTAGTGTTTTTAATTCAGCTCTAATCTTTTCTTTTGAGCATGCAAGATCTTTCTTAGATAAATCTCCTTCAATTGAAGACCAGATCCTAATTGCTTCTGCTCCATAATCTTTTAGAAGTTCTTGAGGATTAATTACATTACCCAAGGACTTTGACATTTTTCTTCCTTTTTCATCTAAGATAAGCTGATGAATCCAAACATCCTTAAAACAAGTCTTTTTTGTTTCTAAATATCCTCTTAAAAGAGTATAATAAAGCCAAGTCCTAAGAATTTCTTTTCCTTGGGGCCTTAATGTTGCGGGATAAGCTTTCTTGAAAAATTTATCATCTGATTTATATTTTAATATCGCAAGTTCAGAAATTGAAGAATCCATCCAAGTATCAAAAACTCTTTTTTCTCCAATCCATTTTTTATTCTTAAAATCCTTAATTTTTTTTACAATTTTCCCATCTTTTAAAACATCTGCATCCTTTGGAGGAGATTGTTTCCATGGAACATAATATTTTCCTTCCTTGGGGATAACTATTAGATTATCTTCAGACTTCCAGAGAGGAATTGGTGTTGCATAAAATCTTCTTCTTGAAATTGGCCAATCTATTGAAATTGAATCAATCCAATTATCTAAGATTCTTTTTGACTCTCTTGGATAAAAATTTATATCTTTTGCAATTTTTCTGATTTTATCTTTTACTTCTAATTGTTTTAAATAAAATTCAGGCATCTCAATAAACTCAATTTCTCTCCCTGATCTTTCTGAAATGGGAGTTCTATGAGATATTTTTTCTTGTTTTTTTATTAGATTTTTAGATTTTAATACTTCAACTATTTTTTCTCTTGCATCCCTGACTTTTAATCCTTTTAACATACCTGCATATTCATTCATAGTTCCGTCTTTGTTTATTGCAATTTTTGGCTTAAGATTCATCTCTCTAAAAAACTGAATATCTGAAATATCTCCTGCAGAACACATCATAACAATACCTGTTCCTTTTTCAGGATCTGCAATAGGATGAGATTTAATTGGTATTTCTTTATTAAATAAAGGAGTAATTGCAGTCTTCCCCTCAAGTTGTTTATATCTCTTATCATCTGGATGAAATATAACCATGCCACAAGTACAAATTAATTCAGGCCTTGTAGTTGCAATAACAATTTCCTCTCCTGTTTCCTTAACAATCCACTTAATATCACTAAAAATTGACTCTATATCCTTATATTCTATTTCAGAATCTGCAATAGTTGTTTGAAGTTTTGTATCCCAATTATTTATTCTTGTATCCTCGTAGATAATCCCTTTTTTATACAAATCAATAAATGTTGCTTGTGTTAATGCACGATATTCAGGAGAATCTGTATGATAAATTCCTCCAATATGATTTCCTTCTTTATAAGATGTAAATGAGATTCCTAATTTTGCAAATGTATCTGATGTTTGTGAAGAAGTTTCATTAAGAAGTTTTTCACAATATTTAATAAATTTTTCTCGTCCAACTTTAAACGGAGAGATATTGAATTTCTTTTCTGCTGCCATTTCAATCGGAAGACCATTTCTATCGAGTCCTAAGGGAAATATTACCTCAAACCCTTTCATTCTTTTGTAACGAGCAAAAAAATCCATATAACAATAAGTAATTGCTTGTCCTATATGAACTGGAGCATTAACATATGGCGGAGGAGTATCAATTGAATAAATCTTCTTTCTTGTTTTATCATTAAATTTAAATGATTCTTCTTTTTTCCACTTGTCTGTAATTTTCTTCTCAACTTCAACATTCCAATTTTTAATATCTTTCAAACCCATATTAATATTACAGAAATTATCATTATAAACTTTTCTTACAAAAACCTTTTATACCTTTAATCCATTTAAAAATTATGGCAAATCAAGATGCAGGAGTAAATCTTCCAGGAGGATTTGGAGGACTTACAAGATTTAGTGAAGAATATGATAGTATATTTAACTTAAAACCAACTCATGTAATTGTATTTATCGCATTAATTGTGATATTTAGAATTTTCCTAGGAGTAATTTATTAAAATGTTAGGTGGATTAAACCCAAAAAAGATGCAGGCATTAATGAAACAGATGGGAATGGAACAAATTGATATTGAAGCATTAAGAGTAATAATCGAAAAAACAGATAATAGTAGAATAATAATTGATAATCCTGCTGTTGCAAAAATAAGTATGCAAGGTAAAGAAACTTTCCAGATTACAGGAGAGATAAAAGAGGAAAGTTCTAAACCTCAGATATCGGAAACAGATATAAAAACAATAAGAGATCAAACAGGAAAATCCGAGTCTGAAGCTAGAGATGCTTTAGAAAAAACAGGAGATCTAGCAGAAGCAATCTTAGAATTAAGTAAATAACTATATTCTACCAAATCTGAGATAAATATAAAAACCCCTTAATCTTAGAATGTTATACTTCTAATTTAGATATTTAATAGAAGCCTAAAAAATATGGAAGAAATAATTCAGGAAAAGATAAGTGCAGATCATCTCCTCTATGTTAGTTTGAAATATACAAAAACCTGCGATGTTATAACTAACTTAATTATAAGATGGAGAAGATTGATTGATACAAGTATTGATAAGATAATGAAGCATGCAAAAAAGAAAAAAAAGATTTCTTCAGTACCATTAAATCCAATAAAGAAGATAGAACAAGTTAGAAAATTGTTTAAAAAAGATAAGAATTTCCTAGAAGTAATAAATATGTATGAAATGTTCAGAAAAATTGAAGAATTAAGAAAAGAAAGAATTGGAGAATTTAGAAAAAATGTTACACTAAGAGTATTTTACAGAGGAAAAGAAATAAATATAAATTTGGAGCTATTAAAAATTTATGCTGATAGGTTGGAAAAGTTTATAAGTACTACAAAACAATTTCTTTTAAAATAGAAGGTTAAAACTTCTGAATTAAACTTAAAAATGAAAAAATTAATTGTAATAACATCTGGAAAAGGGGGAGTTGGTAAAACAACAAGTGCAATAAACTTAGGTGCGGCTGTAAATCACTTCGGCAGAAATGTTTTGGTCGTTGATGGAAATTTAACAACACCGAATGTAGGAATTCATTTAGGTTCTCCAGAGGTTCCAGTAAGTTTAAATCATGTATTATCAGAAAAAGCAGATCTTTCTGAAGCAATTTATGAACATGAATCAGGAATAAAAATTCTTCCCTCTTCCTTATCAATAAATGAATTAAAAAAAATAAATCCGGAGAAAATGAAAAGTCTTAGAAAAGATTTTAGGAAAATTTCAAGATATGTTATTATTGATAGTGCTGCAGGACTCGGTGATGAAGCAATATCTGTAATTAAAATGGCAGATGAACTAATACTTGTAACAAATCCTGAAATGCCTGCAATTACAGATGCATTGAAAACAATAAAACTTGCAGAACAATTAAAAAAACCAGTTTTAGGAGTTATCATGACCAAAGTTAAAAATAATAATATAGAAATGCAACCAGAAACAGTAAAAGAAATGTTGGAAGTCCCAATTCTTGGAATGATTCCAGAAGATATTGATATTCAAAAATCATTAAGTCTAAAAGATGCTGTTGTTCATACCCATCCAAGAAGCAAACCTGCAAGAGCATATAAGGAAATAGCAGCAAAAATTGTAGGGGTAGATTATGATTCAGATCAGGATAAAGAAAAATTAATGGAAATGATTCTTAAGAAATTAGGACTGAAGAGTTAAATCTCCTTTCTTAATTTGTTCAAGATAAGGATTATTCTTTCTTGGCCAAAATTTAACTTCAAATATCTTTGGAATAATTATAGTCTTAGATATCTTATATCCTTCATATTCTTCTCTCAAAAAAAGAGTTATATTTTTCCTTTTCCCACTTTTTACAGGGAGAACTTTAACTCCTTTAGAAATAATCTTCTCTTCTATATTTTTCTCTTTCCCATATATAGCTCCGGGAACTGTTGCATAGATGTTTAATGAATTAGCTTTCCTTGAATTTAATTCAGCACTAAACATAATAATATATTTTTTTCCTTTATACTCAAAAATCATATCTTCAATATATTGATCTATTAAACTTCTATGTTTTAACTTTTCTTTTTCTGGCCGTCTAAAAATTTTAAAATCCAAGCGATTTTTCATCTTCCGAATATCTTCTTTCTACTTTAAATTTTTCTAAATAAAATATCTCCTTTTTTCATCTTAGAGATCTTTAAGGGTTTTTTAATTTCATCAAAACTAATCTTAAATTTAAACTGCTTTGAAATTTTTTCTGTAGATTCAGGAATAAATGGAGAAAGTAAAATTGTAATTGATTTAATTGAATCAGCTAATTCATAAAGAATCTTTTTATCTTTAGTCTCCCATGGCTTTTTATTTTGAACATACTCATTACAAATATCAATAAATGCAAAAATCTCATTTAATGCCTTATCAAACTCATAATTATCAAATAATCTCTCTATTTGTTTTAATCTTAGTTTTTTAAGCAATTTATTTTTTGTCTTTTCTATTCCATTTTTTTCAATCAAACCAGATACTCTTTGTATCAAATTTCCTAGTTTATTAGCTAATTCATTATTATGTCTATTAATTAAATCACTTTCAGAGAAATCTCCATCATCTCCAAAAGGGATACTTCTCAATAAAGAATACCTAATTGTATCCGCACTATATTTTTTTCTAAGTTCTAAGGGTGAAACAACATTTCCTAATGACTTTGACATTTTCCTACCAGATACAGTTAGAAATCCGTGAACAATAACTTCCTTTGGTAAAGGGATTCCTGCAGAAAGTAAGATGCCTGGAAAAATACCTGTATGAAACCTAAGCATATCTTTCCCAACAACATGAACATCTGCTGGCCAATATCTTTCAAATCTCTTATTTGGATAGCCAATACCAGTTAAATAATTTGTAAGTGCGTCTGGCCAAACATACATAATTTGATTATCATCTCCTGGAACTGGAATCCCCCAAGAGAGATGTTTTTTCTCTCTAGAAAAACTAACATCAGTTAACCCTTCATTAATTAATCCAAGAAAATTATTCTTCCATTTTTTAGGACTAATTTTTAATCTATCTGTTTCTATTAATCTCTTAATCTTATCTGAATATTTAGATAATCTAAAAAAATAATTTTCTTCTGCGATATCTTGTATTTCTAAATTTGGATGGTCTAGACATTTTCCGTCTTTCAAATCTTTCTCAGTAATAAACCTCTCGCAACCAGAACAATATTTCCCACTATATTCCTTTTTGTAAATATCCCCTTTATTAGAAAGAATTTTCCAGATCTTAATAACACCTGGCCAATGAATCTTTTTGTCAGTAGTCTTAATAAAATAATTATTTGAAATATTAAGAGCCTTAGTTAACTCCTTAAATTTCCTAGAATTTCTATCTACAAATTTCTGAGTATCTAGCTTCTTTTTCTTAGCAGTTTGATAATTTTTTGTTCCATGTTCATCTGTTCCAGTCAAAAAGAAAACATCTTTCCCTAAAAGCCCATTCCATCTAGCCAAAACATCTGCCTGAACTATCTCTAATGCAAAACCAATATGGGGAGAAGCATTTGCATAGGGAATTGTTGTTGTAATATAAAATTTTTCTGTCATAATTCACACAGAAAAGAGAAATATAAAAAGCTAACTATCCCTCCTAAGAATAAAATCATCAAAAACTATTTAAATAAAAGAAAATTCAATTAAAATATGTTTAAAAAAGAAGAATGTAGAAAATGTGGAGAAAAAGTAAGCAAAAAGTATGATTTTTGCCCTCATTGCGGAAATCTTGTTAATGGAAATTCTAAAAAAGAAGGAGACCTTGGAATGTTGGGAAGAGATGATAATCTAAATGAATTTGAGGAACTTTCTAAAACAATCTTTAGGGGGGGAGGTAATAATATGCTAAATAAGATGATTGGAAGTGTAATGAAGATGCTTGAAAAAGAAATGGAAAAAGAGATAAAAAGAAAAGATAATCAACCAAAAACAAATTTTCAATTATTTATAAATGGGAAAAAATTAAATTTTAATGATTCTAGAAATCAACCCCAAGAAAATAAGAGAGAAAAAATAAGAGAAATTTTTCTAAATCAATTTTCTCAGAATAATATAAAGAAATTCTCAAATTTACCTCGAGTTGAACCAACAACCAATATAAGAAGACTTTCAGATAAAGTTATTTATGAAATCCTTATGCCAGGAATCAAATCAATAAAAGATATCTCAATAATTAAATTAGAAAATAGTATTGAATTAAAAGCTATTTCAAAGAATAAAGCTTATTTTAAATTAATCCCCATAAATTTGCCAATAACAAATTATGGAATTTTAAAAGAAAGATTGATTCTTGAGTTTGGTGTTAAAAACTAAATGAGCCTGCACGGATTTGAACCGTGGACCTCTGCCTTATCAGAGCAGCATTCTAACCAGGCTGAACTACAGGCTCATTAAAAAAATAGATTAAATCAATTTAAAAAGTTTTTTAAAGCAATTTTATGTAAATTCTTTATGGCAAAAGGAATGTATCACTATCTAAGACAGGCATGGAAGAAACCAGATAAAAAAACACAAAGAATTAGGATGATTGACTGGAGAAAATCACAAGTGTTTACAAAAGTGGATAATCCATTAAGATTAGATAGGGCAAGAGCCCTAGGATATAAAAACAAAAAAGGTTTTGTAATAATAAGAATTAGAATTAAAAGAGGAGGTCATAAAAGACCAAGACCTAATAAAGGGAGAAGAAGTAAAAGACTACATACTAGAAAAACATTAAAAATGAATTATAAATGGATAGCTGAACAGAGAGTTTCAAGAAAATACAAAAATCTTGAGGTTTTAAATTCATATCCAATAGGAAAAGATGGTATAAATTATTTTTTTGAAGTGATTATGGTAGATATAAACAAACCAGAAATAAAAAACGATAAAACAATAAACTGGATTTGTAATCCCAAGAATAAGAAGAGAGCAATGAGGGGATTAACCTCTTCTGCTAAGAAATCAAGAGGACTAAGAAGTAAACATCCAACTTCAAAAACCAGATCTAGTATTTGAACTAAAAAGAGAAAATAATCATCCATAAAGTTTTTAAATAGAAAAACTATTAAATCTAGAGGGAAATAAAAGATGTCAAAAACAGATGAAAATTTAAAAGCGGCTTTTGCTGGAGAAAGTCAAGCAAATAGAAGATATTTAGCTTTTGCAACTAAAGCTATGAATGAAGGAAAACCTGAAATCGCGCAATTATTTATGGAAGCTGCTGGTGCAGAAACAACTCATGCATTAAGTCATTTTAATGTAATGGGTGGACCAAAATCAACAGCAGAGAACCTCAAACAAGCTACAGAAGGTGAAAATGATGAAATTGAGGAGATGTATCCGCGATTTATACAAGAAGCAAAAGAAGACGGAAATGAAGCTGCAGTAAAATCTTTTGAAATAGCCTTAGAAAGAGAAAAACATCATAGAGAGATGTTTAGAAATGCCTTAAAAGAATTAGAAGAATAAATTCAGGAGAATATATTTTAAGAAATAAGGATTATTCCTAAAGGTATTAAAATAAAAGCAATTAAGATATAAAGTGCTTTTTTTCTTGAAATCTTAATTAATTTTTTAGAAACATATTTTGTTGTCTTGTGTAAAAAATTTACATTTGGTAAGAAAATTAATGCTCCGATTATCCCAAACAAAGTATAAGTAATTGAAGTTGCATAAGCCGTTGTTTTACCAATAATTATTGATGCTAAAAAAACATCTGAGGCTGTTCCTAAATCTGCACCCAAAATAAAAGGGATTGCTTTTTTTAGACTAATCAAACGTGAGACTGCTAAAGGAACGAGTAAACCTATAGTTATACTTGAAGAAAATACAATTGCTGTTAAAAAAACTCCAATGAAATAAGACTTATATTTTGAATCAAAATACTTATTAATAAATTTTTTAGCCTTATCTTCCCCCCCAAGAACTTCTATAATAGACTTGCCAAGATATTTTAAGGTAAAAGTCAAGATTACAAAAGCAAATAATAATAAAGCAAATTTATTAATTTTTTCAAATAAAAGATTTATAATTTGAGAAGTTATCAAATCAACAAAATTAGGTACTTTCAATAAGGAGATTTTTCCTCCTAATATGGATGCAAGAAAAAAAGATAGTTTAGAAAATAATTCTAAATAATGTTCTAAAAGAAAGACTATAACAACTAAGAATGCACTATAAATAGAATAAGATAATGCAATCTCAAAACCATGTCTAAAATCTTTTTTCTGTTTAGTAACGGTTATTAATGATATTATTAATGCAGTAATAGTTGTCCCCAAGGATGCTCCAATCAAAATATAAACAACTGTTTGTAGATTAATTAAATTATTTCCTGCAAATGCAGCAGCAATTGATGCAACTGCTCCTGAAGATTGAACAATTGAAGTTGTAAACCATCCAACAGATATTGCTTTTATAGGGGTTAAACTTTGTAAAAGAAAATCCTTAATATTTGGTGCAAGAAATAGAGATGTTCTTCTTATTAATTCTATTGAAAATATAAATAAGTAAATGAGGGAGATTAATCTTACAACCTTTTTCATAGGGATATATTAAAGAAATATTATAAATATCTTTGGATTTTAGGGTAAATTAATCTCTATTAAGCTATTTTACATAAAATATTTAAACCTTATTTTTATTAAAGTTTAATGGCAGAACATGGACGAATCTACAAATGTAAAATTTGTGGGAAGATAATTGAAGTCTTACATGAATCAGCAGGGACCTTAGTTTGTTGTAATCAAGCTATGAAGTTATTAGAAGAAAATTCTACAGATGCTGCAACAGAGAAACATGTACCTATAATTGAGGGAAATAAGGTAAAAGTAGGATCAGTTGAACATCCAATGGAGGAAGAACATTATATTGAATGGATTGAGGCAACTGATGGAAAGAATATTTCAAGAGTGTTCCTAAAACCTGGAGATAAACCCGAAGCAGAGTTTTCTTTTGATGTTGCAAAGGCAAGAGCCTATTGTAATCTGCATGAACTTTGGAAAAACGAATAAGTTAAAAACATTTCTTCCTTAATTATTTTATGCGATATCAAAAACTAGCAGAACTTTATGAAAAACTTTCATCTACAACAAAGCGACTTGAAAAAATTGAAATCTTATCTTCATTCTTAAAAGAACTCCCTGAAGAAGATAAAGATGTTTTATATTTATTACTAGGAGATATCTATCCCGAATATGATGAAAAAAAAATAGGGATAAGTAATCAATTAGCAATAAAAGCAATTTCAAAAGCAACAGGAATTCCTAATGCAAAAATAATTCAAGAATGGAAATTTTCAGGAGATTTAGGAGAGGTTTCTAAAAAACTAACAAAAAATAAAAAACAAGTTACTTTACAATCTCATGTCTTGACAATTAATAAAGTCTTAGAGAATCTAAGAAAACTCCCTGATTTAGTTGGTAAAGGAACTATTGGAAAGAAACTCTCCCTTATAACTGAATTATTAACTTCTGCAACTCCCTTAGAAGCATTATATCTAATAAGAACATTAATAGGAGACTTGAGAATAGGATTAAAAGAGAGTACAATAAGGGAATCCATCTCATCTGCATTTTTTAACAAAGATAAGGAGGCATCTAAGATAATACAAGAGGCAATAGATAAAACAAATGATATTTCTGCTGTATTTGAAATTGCAAAAGAAGGGGGATTAAAAGAGCTTAAGAAAATACCTCTTGTTGTTGGAAAACCAATAAAAGTAATGCTTGCACAAAAAGTTTCATCTATAAAAGAGGGATTTAAGGCACTTGGAGAAAATGTTGGGATAGAATATAAGTATGATGGATTTAGATTAATAATTCACAAAAAGGAAAAAGAAATAAAATTATTCACAAGACGTTTAGAAAATGTAACCCTGCAATTCCCGGAAGTTGTAGAATATATAAGGGAATATGTAAAAGGGGATTCGTTTATATTAGATACAGAAGCGGTAGGATTTGATAAAGAAACAAAAGAATATAAACCATTTCAGGAGATAAGTCAAAGAATTAAGAGAAAATATAATATAGAAAAATTACAGAAAAAACTTCCCATAGAAATACAGGTCTTTGATATTATTTATTATAATGGAAAATCTCAATTAAAAGAACCATTTAAGAAAAGAACTACATTAATAAAAAAAATAGTAAAAAATCACCCAAAGAAAATAGTATATGCAAAACAAATAATAACAAATAATGAAAAAAAAGCAGAAGAATTCTATAAAAAATCTTTAGAAGATAATCAAGAAGGAATAATGATGAAAAACTTAGATGCAGTATATCAACCCGGAAGTAGAGTTGGACATATGTTGAAGATTAAACCAGAAGAAAGAGATTTTGATTTAGTAATAACTGGTGCAGAATACGGAACTGGAAAACGTTCTGGGTGGCTTTCAAGTTTTATCCTTTCTTGTAGAGATAAAGATAAATTCTTAGAAATTGGAAAAGTTGGAACAGGAATTACTGAAAAAGTTGGAAGTGGAAAAGTAACTTTTGAAGAATTAACAAGAAAAATAAAACCGTTAACAATTAAGGAGAAAGATAGACAAGTTACAATAAAACCAAAGATTGTTGTAACAATTACTTATCAAGAAATTCAAAAATCTCAAAATTATTCTTCTGGATTTGCATTGAGATTTCCCAGATTTACTACCTTAAGGCCAGATAGAAATACAAAAGATATAACAACTCTTAGTGAAGTTAAAATAGATTATGGAAAACAGAAGAGGAATTAAATTATTGATAAATCCTCTTCGAAGCCTTTATAAAGACTTTTTCATGTAATTTATTATCTAAAAATGGCTAATTCAAAAAGCAATTATAAGATACAAAATATTGTTGCAACTGCTTCTTTAGAAAAACCAGTTCCATTAACAAAACTTGCAAGAACTCAACCAAATACTGAATATAATCCAAAAACATTTCCCGGACTAGTTTTAAGAGTTAAAGAACCAAAATCAGCAGTTTTAGTTTTTTCTTCTGGAAACTTAGTATGTACAGGTACAAAATCAACTACTCAAGTTAAACAAGTAATAGATGTTGTAATAAAGCAATTAAAAAAAATAAATGTTAAAGTTACAATAAAGCCAAAAATAACAGTTCAGAACATTGTTGCATCAGGAACAATTAATCTAAAGCTTAATTTAAACTTCTTGGCATTAGAAATGGACAATACCGAGTACGAACCAGAACAATTTCCAGGATTAGTATATAAACTAATAGAACCAAATGCTACTTTTTTACTCTTTAGTAATGGGAAATTAGTATGTACTGGCACAAAAAACAAACAACAACTTGAAGATAGCATGAAACAACTTCTGAAAAATGTTAAAACTGCTCTAAAAAATTATAAACTTTAACTACTCAAGAATAATTCTTGGTTTCTAAAACTACTCAATAATATACATAAAAATATAAAAAGAGACTATTTATTTCTTAATTATGGCTGAAGAGGGTAAATTAAAAAGTGGAGAATTAACAATTGATGCAAAAAATTTCTTTAATCTTCATAAAAAAGAATTAGGAGAATCAATACGAAAAGGAGATAATGTAATTTACATTGACTTTATGCAACTTACTGAATTTTCAAATAAACTTTCAGATGAGATTCTTTCAAATCCAGAGGAGACTCTAAGAATTATCGAACTAGCAATTGAAGAATCAGGACTTGTAAGTAATGTGAGAATAAGACTAAATAATTTACCTGAAACACAACAGATAAAAATTAGAAATATACGTTCAAAGCACCTAAATAAATTAATTGTTCTCGAAGGGATAATAAGACAGGCATCAGATGTAAGACCCCAAGTAGTAAATGCAAAATTTGAGTGCCCTAGTTGTGGAACAATTATTAGTGTATTACAAATTGAAAAGAAATTTAGAGAACCCGCACGATGTTCTTGTGGAAGAAGAGGGGGATTTAAATTAATAAGCAAGGGAATGGTAGACACACAAAGATTAGTAATAGAAGAATCTCCAGAATCATTAATTGGTGGAGAACAACCAAAAAGAATAAATGTATTTGTAAAAGAAGATCTAGTTGAACCTAGGATGGAAGAAAAAACAACTCCTGGAAGTAGAATAAAAGTAGTGGGAATATTAAAAGAAGTTCCTGTTCCATTAAATACAGGAGGACTTTCAACAAGATTTGAACTTGCAGTTGAGGTTAATAATTTAATTGCATTAGAAGAAACTTTTGAAGAATTAGATATAAATGAAGAAGATGAAAGACAAATTTTAGAACTCTCGCAAGACCCTCAAATTTTTGACAAATTCTCGGGAAGTATTACCCCAAGTATTTGGGGTCATGAAGAAATAAAAAAATCCCTTGTATTGCAATTATTTGGAGGTGTTCAAAAAACCCATACAGATGGTCAAAAAAGTAGGGGAGACATGCATATCTTATTAATAGGAGATCCAGGAGTAGCAAAATCAGTAAGTTTAACCTTCATGGCAAATATCTCTCCAAAAGGACGTTATGTGGTTGGTAAGAGTGCATCAGGTGCGGGATTAACTGCAACAGTTGTAAGAGATGAATATCTTCGGGGGTGGAGTTTGGAGGCTGGTGCAATGGTTTTATCGCATAAAGGAATCGTTT
Organism: Candidatus Pacearchaeota archaeon; assembly: GCA_002731115.1. Taxonomy (GTDB): domain Archaea; phylum Nanobdellota; class Nanobdellia; order Pacearchaeales; family GW2011-AR1; genus NP1466. The sequence continues at coordinate 23,033 of PBZO01000015.1, read as the reverse complement.
GTATTGATGAACTTGAAAAAATGGATCCTGGAGATAGAAGTGCAATGCATGAAGCAATGGAACAACAGACAATTACAATTTCTAAAGCAAATGTTCAAGCACAACTCCGGGCACAAACTTCAGTTCTTGCAGCAGCAAACCCTAAATTTGGGAGATTTGACCCTCATCAATCAATTGCACAACAAATTGATTTACCTCCAACATTAATTAACAGGTTTGATGTTATATTCACTTTAAGAGATATACCCAATAAAGAAAAAGATGCGAAAATTGCAAGTCATGTTTTAGATGAACATAAAAAAGAAGGAAAAGATATGATAATTCCAAGAGATATTTTCAGAAAATATGTTGCTTATGCAAAACAAAAAGTAAATCCTTATCTTAGTGAAGAGGCAGTATCTGAAATAAAAAAATTCTATGTTGATTTAAGAAATAGGCCTGTTTTATCAGAGAGTGCAATGAGACCAATTCCAATTTCTGCAAGACAATTACAAGCATTAATAAGAATGTCCGAAGCTTCAGCTAAATTAAGACTTAGTAATACTGTTTCAAAAGAAGATGCAATAAGAGCTATAGGGATAATAAGATATTACTTAATGCAGGTAGGTTATGATTATGAATCCAAAACCCTTGATATCGATAAAATATCAGGAAAGTTTTCATCTTCACAAAGAAATAAAATAATTACCGTAAGAGATACAATAATTAACTTGGAAGGGCGTTTAGGGAAAATGATTCCTGTTGAAGAAATAGAAAAAGAACTCGAGGGTAAATTAACTAAGAATGAGATTGATGAAGCAGTAAATAAATTAGATAGTTCTGGAGAGATTTTTAAACCAAGAAGAGGTTATATTCAAAAGATGTAAAGATGGAAAAAGAAAGAATAAAAAATATGAGAGAAATTATGATAATAACTATATCGCATGAATTATATAAAAACAAAGAGTGTGGTTCTTTTAGTCTATTCTTATACAAAAAAAATCCGCACTATAAAAGATGTTTATTATCTGAATATAGGACAAGTTTTGGGAGTAAAGGAGGGCAACTCTTTTTTAATCAAGAAAAAGCAAAAGAAATATGTAAATTCTTTAATCCATCAATAAAAACAAGATGTAATTATCCCGGAAATTACTCTAGAGATAAGAAAATAAGAGATCTTGAGAAGCAATTAGGAATATTAAGAAATAAAAATGTAAAATTAAACAATAAAGATGCCTGAACAACAATTCAAAAGAAATATAGCGTATAAATTTAGAATCGGAGATATACTAATTGGAAAACCAGTATTTGATGAGGAAAAATTCACTTTTTTAGAATTAGGAGATAAAAAAATAGTTAGAATAAATATAATTGGAAATATTGTAGATAAATATGATAGTGAAGGTGAAAAGAGATATTCTTTTTTAACCTTGGATGATGGTTCAGGACAGATAAAATTAAAGGCCTTTGGGGATGATATTGAAAAATCTAAGAATATAAATCAGGGAGAAACAGTAATTGTCATTGGTGTTTTAAGATATTTCAATAATGAATTATATATCTCCCCCGAAATAATTAAAGAACAAAACCCAAAATATCTATTAGTTAGAAAACTAGAACTTGAAAAAGAGAGAATAGAAAAGTCTCCTCCTATGGAAAAACAACAAATAGTGGCGATAAAGGATAAGATATTAGATTTAGTAAAAAATTCTGAAAGTGAAGGAGGAATTGATACTGATAAAATAATTATGGATTTAAAGGAAACTTCTCCTGAGATAATTAATCAAGAGATTAAGAAACTTATTGAAGACGGGATAATCTTTGAGCCTCGCCCGGGAAAAGTTAGATGGTTAGGTTAGATTACTTTTTCTTCTTATTAAACCAATAAGCAAACCAGATTAAAGCAATTAATCCAGCTAATGAAATTGCAAATCTAAGTAAATCTCCTGCATATCTCCAATATCCTCCAGTACCATATATAATGGTTCCTACACCTCCTCCCATTAAACCTGCACCAACAGAATCTAGTCTAAAAAAATATGCTCCAAGAACAATTATTAAAATTCCTAAAGGGATAGAAATAACTAAAACATTCCTTGAATATTTCTCACTAGAGTTATCATAATCTTCTCTACATTTATAATCTCTATCACAATATCCTTCTTTTTCAAGGACGGATATTTGTTCCTCATAAGAGTTCCATTTCCCTCCAATCTCTTCACATCTCTCTTGAATTTCAATTATTTCTTGTGTCTTAAATTCCTCACAAAAATCAAAATATTCTGGTTCTGAATAGATAGTATTAATTCCATAAACAACAACAGAAATTGTTAAAATTATAATTGCGATACCTATAATAATATCTCTTATCCCCATATTTCTTAAAAACATAAAACATTTATAAACTATGCCCTTTCTACTAAATTATGGATGAATATAGTAAATTAATTGAAGAAGCTTATAAAAAAGTAAAACAAATTGGCACAGATAGTATTAGATTTGAAATTCCAAAAATAGAGGGACATTTTGAAGGTAAGAAAACAATTTTAACCAACTTTGTTCAAATTGCATCACATATAAGGAGAAACCCTGAACACTTTCAAAAATTTATATTAAGAGAACTTGCAGCTTCGGGACAAAAGGAAGGAAATAGACTTGTTTTAAATATTAAGGTGCCAAGTGCTAAAATAAATCAGAAAATAGAAGAATATGTAAAAGAATTTGTATTATGTAAGGAATGTAAAAAACCAGATACAGAATTAATTAAGGAGGATAGATTAACTTTTATCCATTGTCTTGCATGCGGAGCTAAACATAGTGTAAGAAGTAAAATATAGGATATTCTAGAAAGATAAAAATATATAAACTTTTTTTGATTGACTTATAAAATGGAATATAAAAATAAAAGAAGGTTTATTCTTGGATTATCTCTTTTATTATTTGCATTACTCTACTTTTTTAAGAATACTTCAAACCTCTTAAGAGTTTTTGCAACTCTTGCCGGACTCGTTAGTTTTTACATATTTGACCATTACTTTGATATAAATTTTGAACTAAAACACTATCTTTATATTTTAATAATTGCATTTTTTGGAATTTTATTATCTCCCTTATATTTTTTATCCGGAAATTACGATAAGATTCTTCACTTAATAATCCCTTTATTAACTGGGGGAATTGTCTTTTTCTTAGTAAATAATCAAAATCTAACCCTTAAATGGAAATTAGTAACAACCCTTCTGTTTACAATTGCAATACTTACAATCTTTGAGATAATTGAATTCACATTAGATAAATTATGGGATTTAAAACTTCAGGGAGTATATATGAGGGATATAACTGGCCTTGAAAAATTTAATATTATTATGGATAAAAACGATGATACTATGGCTGATTTAATCATAGGGATTTTGGGGGGTTTAATATTTATCTTTTATAAAACTATAAAAAGCAGGTTTAATAGAATAAAATGGTCATCCAGAAGATTTATAAAATAAATATCCCTAGGGAATTTAATGAATTCATTAGAATTTAATTAAATTGGAGGATAAAAATGACAGAAGGATATTGTGTAAAGTGTAAAAAGAAAGTTGGAATACAAAACCCGGTTGAGAGCAAAACAAAAAAGGGAACAAAGATTGCTAAAGGCAAATGCCCTCATTGTGAAACAACTGTTTGTAGAATGGGTGGAATTACCAAGTAAATTTATTTAATTTTTATTATGTTTGTAAATATTATCAAAACATATAGAGATATTGTTGCTATATGTGATTCAAATTTAATTGGAAAAAAATTTGAAGAAGGAGAATTTCAATTAGATATTAAAGAAAGTTTCTTTAAGGGTAAGGAAGAGTCTGTTGAGAAAGTAAGGAGAATAATGACTGATATGATAAAAGAAGATGCAACTTTTAATATTGTTGGAGAAAATTCAATAAAAACTGCATTAGATGAGGGGATTATTTCTAAAGAAGGTATTAGAGAGATACAAGGAATTCCTTTTGCCTTAATTCTCAAATAATTCAATATCTTTATAAATAAATTTCTGATTTAATAAATATGAAAAAATATCAAAATCAAGAAGAACCCAAAGTGGTAAGAGTTAGACTTCCAAGAGGGGAAGAGATAATTGGAATTATAGAACAAAGACTAGGAGGTAATAAAATAATGGTTAATTGTCTGGATGGAAAAACAAGAAATTGTAGAGTCCCGGGTAGAATGAAAAGAAGACTATGGTTAAGACCAAATGATGTTGTAATTATAGAACCATGGGAATTAGATAAAAATAAAGGAGATGTAATATTCAAATACCGTCTAAACCAGATAGAATGGTTAAAGAAAAAAGGATATTTAAAAAGTGAGAAAACTGAATTTTAAATAATAAATTAACATGAAAACAATTCTTTCAGAAAAACTTCCAAGAATTTTAAAAAACAAAAAAAGATTAGAAGAAAGACTAAATATAAAAATAACTAATAGAGGTAAAGAAGTTTCAATTGAGGGGAAACCAGAAAATGAATATTTAGCAGAGAAGGTTATTGATGCAATAAATTTTGGTTTTTCACTTAAAACCTCGATGCTAATTAAGGAAGAAGATAATATCTTTGAGATAATTAATATAAAAGACTATACTAAAAGAAAGGATTTAGAAAGAATAAGAGCAAGAATTATTGGAACAAAGGGGAAAACACTAAAAACATTAAATGAACTAACCAAATGTCATTTTGAATTAAAAGATAATCATATTGGAATTATTGGAGATCCTGAATATATAGAAAATGCGCAAAATGCAATAATTTTGATTATTAAAGGTTCAAAACAGTCAAATGTTTATAATTTTCTAGAAAAACATCAAATAAAAGATATTGTTGATTTAGGGTTGAAAGGATAAACTTTAAATACAAAATTAAATTTCAGTTTTTAGGTCCTTGTAGCTCAGTTGGTAGAGCGAACGGCTGTTAACCGTTAGGTCGAAGGTTCGAGTCCTTCCGAGGACGTTTTTTACAATACTTTTTTAAACATATCTTTATTCTATTAAATTATGGAATTAGATAAAGCAATTAAGTCATGTAAGGATTTAAAGAAATTTAGTGATAAAAAACCCGATTGGAGAGATATAATTGAAGCAATAGATAAAGCTAGATATGCCTCAATGGCAGGAAATAATTATTCCTTAAAATTTATTCTTATTGACAATAGGGAGAAAATTCAGAAAATTGCAGAATATTGTCAACAACAGTTTATCTCTCAAGCACACTATGTTGTAATTGTCTGTTCAGATCCAATTAGAACAATAAATCTTTATAAGGAAAAAGGAAAAACTTATTGTACTCAACAAGCAGGGGCAGGAATTCAAAATTTTTTATTGAAACTAGGAGAAATAGAGCTTTCAACATATTGGGTTAGACATTTTGTAGAAAAACAGATTAAAAGAGAATTAAAAATCCCTGATAACATTATAGTTGAAGCAGTATTTCCCATAGGATATGAAACCAAAGTCAAGGGGATGAAAAAAAAACAAACTTCAAAAATAGAACTTGATAGAATTCTTTATTTTAATGAATACAAAAATAAAAAAATGAGAAATCCAAAAACATTGAATGTTTAATTCTTAAAAAAATCCTAAGGCCTTTTCAGGCCCTAAGATATAATAAAAATTTATCTTAAAACTTCTATTCCTAAATCAGAAACTTCTTTAGACATAGGAAGAGCTTGATCTTCTGTTGCTTTTCCCAAGACATATGGAGATTTAACTCCTGTCATAATTGTTATTACTCTAACTTTACCAGAAAAATCTTTACTGATTCTAGCACCAATTATAACCTGCGCTTCGGGACTTAAGTTTTCAGAAACTGTTCTACCAATAACATCAAATTCTTCTAATTTTAAATCAGGACCACAAGTTACATGTATTAAAGCTCCTGTTGCACCTTTATAATCCACATCAAGTAGAGGATGAGTAAGGGCTTGTTTTACAGCTTCATTCACGCGATCTTGCGAGTCATTTTCACCTATACCAATTACTGCAACACCACCATTTTTCATAATTGTAGAAACATCTGCATAATCCAAATTAATCAAACTTGGAAGAGTAATAGTTTCAACAATTCCTTTGATCATTGTACTAATTAATTCATTAGCAACAGCAAAGGCTTGTTCAATAGGTAATTGTCCGGCAATATCAACAAGTCTATTATTATCAAGGACAATACATGTATCTGTTACATCTCTTAACTCTTGTAAACCAAATTCAGCTTTATCAATTCTTGCTTTTTCTGATTCAAATGGCATTGAAACAACACTAATTACAACTGCTCCAGTTTCTTTAGCTAATTGGGCAATTACGGGAGCTGCACCAGTTCCTGTTCCACCACCCATTCCTGCAACAACAAAAACCATATCAGAACCTGAAACTGCTTTTTTTACTTCAACTAAAGCTTCTTTTGCAGCTTCTCTACCTTTATTAGGTACTCCTCCGGCACCTAAACCTCTTGTTAATTCTTTACCAATAAGAAGTTTATCATCTGATTTTGTAACACTCAAATGAAGAGCATCTGTATTTGCAGCATAGATTGTAGCACCATTAATTCCTTTATTAAAAAGCCAGGTTACAGCATTACTTCCCATACCTCCAACACCAAAAACCTTAATGTTAGCCTTTCCAGCCTTAAGTTCTTCAAAGTTAATACTATGAGTTTCTGTATTTTCTACTGCTTCTTTTGTAAAATCTAATACCATATCTTTTGACCTCCTTTCATCTCTATAAGAAGTTCTCAAGTTTCTTTTCATCGAAAAGTTTAAATACTTGACACACTTCCAACTAATAAGAAATAATTCAATGACATACAATTAATTTATTAAAACCGCCAAGCTTAATAAATTAATATTATAAAAATATTAAGATTTCTCTATTTAAAAATATTTTGATAGTCTAAATTAAGGATTATTTTAGGGAATTCCTTAATTTTTTAATCTTTTCCCAACTTTTTTTGAGTTTTTTGTTGCTTTCCTGGACAACTATCTTCAGAAAAATATCATCAACTAAGATTTTGTCTTTATTTATTAGGGGGAATTCTAATTTTTCGGTGCTGTTCAATTCTACTATTGCTCTATTTCCAAATGAGATCATCCCTGATTTTTTCCACCCAGCTAGTTTTGCTTTAGTATAAAGTGTGAAAGCTTCTTCTGGATTTTCGCATGCAACATGTAAAATACATGGCTCTAGCTTGAATTTAATTCTTTTTTTATTTGCTTTAATAATCTTATTCAAGTCTTTTTTGAATTCTTGAAAAGAGATTAAATCATGATAAACTTTGATAAATAATCCTTCTTCTTTTTTATCCTGGTCTATCATTAAAACAATTCTACCAGAACAAGAAGAGGTAGTATAATAGTTTTTTAAGGAATTTATCTTATCACATAAATTGATAATATCCTCATCCCACTCTCCTTTTGAAGATTTATCTAGTTTAGAAAGACTATCTTTTTTTTTCTGCTGGAAATTATCCTCTAGCATTTTATTCACACTCTAAAATCTCTGCATTTATCCCTTCTTCCTTACATAATTCAACAAATTCTTTAGCATCCTTCTCTGATCCGATTATACTTCCAAAATGACTAGGAATAGCTAAAGTAGGTTTTATTAATTTTGTAGCTTCAATTGCCTCTTCTACATTCATTGTAAATCTTCCTCCAATAGGAAGTAAAGCAATAAATTTTTTATTTTGTTGATTATATCCTGTAAGATTCTTCATTTCAGGGATTAAATCAGTATCTCCCGCATAATAAATCAAGAGATCATTCATTTTAATCAAGTATCCCACCCATCCTTCATTTTTAGAATGAAAATGTTTATCAATATTATAAGCAGGTAAGGCAGAGATTTTTAAATCTCCAAATTCCAATTCTTGTCCTTGTTCTATTATTTTAATTGGGACTTCAAATCTTATTATTTTACTCTGGCAATCAGCTGTTGCAATAATTTTTGTCCCATCTTTTATAATCTTCTTAATATCTCCCACACTACAATGGTCATAATGACTATGTGTGATTAAAATTAAGTCAGCTTTTTCAGACTCTTCCTTTATATTATAGGGATCAATATAAATTACTTTAGAATTCTTAATTAAGAATCCGGCATGCCCTAACCATTTGATTTCTACTTCCCCTATTTTCATAAAATTAAGAATTTGGATTTGTTTTTAAGCTTTTTGAGGTTCTCTTTTTCTTATTGCCTCAATATAAATCTGAAAGATATTCCCTCTATACTGTAAACTCAAGAATAAAAACTAATAATATTTTTTTAAATATCTAACTTCTCAATACTTCTTGCAATCTGTAACATTTTTTGTTCCTTAAACTTATCACATATAATCTGCATTCCAACAGGAATTCCATTAATTTCCCCAGAAGGAATTGAAATTGCGCAATTTCCAGCTAAATTTGAGGGGATTGTCAGAGCATCATAATCATACATATCTTTTACAGAAATTTTTTCTCCAATTTTATGTGGAAGTCTCGGAATAGTTGGTGTAATAATACAATCAACTTTTTTAAAAATATTTTCAAATTCTTCTTCAATAAGTTTTTTTGCCTTTAATGATTTGTGATAATACCTTCCATGGTATTCTGATCTTGTGATTTCACTTCCTCCTAAAATTCTTCTTAAAACTTCAGGTCCTGCAACTTCCTCTATTCTTCTTCCATATCTTCTTCCATCAAACCTTCTTGTTCCAGAAAAAAATTCAACATAAACCAAAGGATAATAAATCTCAACAGCAAGGTCTAAGAATTCCATCTCTAATTTTTTTATTTTCCATCCGTATTTATCAGCAACTTTTTTTATTTTATCATCAATTAATTTTTGTATTCTTTGATCTTTTATTTTAAATTCCAAAACACCCACTATAATATTTTTTGGAATTTTCTCAATTTCTCTTAAATTTAATTTTTCTGAATCCCGAGTTATAGAATCATTTTCATCTTTTCCAGAAATAACACTCAATAACAAAGCAGCTTCATTTACATTTTTTGTTATTGGCCCTATTTGATCTAAACTCATTGAAACATCAATTAAACCATATCTTGAAACACTCCCATATGTTGGTTTTACTCCAACAACTCCGCAATGACTTGATGGATTTCTAATGCTTCCACCAGTATCACTTCCTAAAGACATATCACAAAAATTAGCAGAAACAGAAGCTGCACTTCCTGAACTTGAACCTCCTGAGATTAATCTTAGATTCTTGGGATTTTTTGTTGGCCCATATGCACTTGTTTCACCAGAACCGCCTAAGCAAAATTCATCGCAATTATTCATACCTATAATTAATCCATCTTCATCCTTTATTTTCTTGATAATAGTTGCATCATATGGAGCCTTGTAATTTTCAAGAGTTTTACTCGCACAAGAAGCATTAAGTCCCTTAACATTTATTGCAGATTTTACACCAATTATATATCCAGCGAGTTTTCCCTTATTTCTTTTAGAATCAATTTTTTTTGCTTCATCTTTTGCATTAGGATTTAATTGCAAAAATGCATTTATCTTATTTCCTTTTTGGTCATTTTTTTTAATTTCTTCAAGGTATTTTTTTAGTTTTTGTTGTGTATTTACCATTTCTTCTTCTCTGCAATTATAAAATCTTTATTTTTCTGTGGAGCGTTCTCAAACATAATTTCTCTAAATTCAATATCACCTTCGGATGATTCTCCTTCTTTTCTTTCACATTTCTTTCGTTCAATTAGAGATTCTCCTATCTTCTTATCAATTTTACTTAATCTCCTAGAAAAAGAATCCATTATATCTTTAGCTTCTTCTTTGATTTCTTTCTTCTCTTTTTCAGATACTTCATGCCATAAAAAATCCATAATAACTCTAAGAAGAAGTAATTTAAAAATTAATCTATATCAACTAATAAATAATCCCACAACATCTGCCATTAATTTTAATAATTAAAAAGAATGGATTTAATTTAATAATCTTATGGTGTAAGTCTATCCCTATCCCTAGGAAACATTGTAGCTTCCTTGATATTATCAAGTCCACAAATTACCTGAGTTAATCTTTCTAACCCTACAGACCAACCCGAGTGGGGAGCGCTACCATACTTGAAGCTATTAATATATGATCTAAAATTTTTAGGATCTAATCCATTAGCTTTTAATCTATCGGTTAATAAACCAGGCATATGGATTCTTTGCCCTCCAGAACAAATCTCAATCCCTTTGTAAATTGCATCAAATCCATTTGAGAGTTTTTCATTTTTATTTAATGTCTTAGGCATAATATAAAATGGCTTTAAAGATAATGGCCAAGAATGAACAAAAACAATTGTATCTGGAAATTTTTTATCAAGCTTTCTTTCATCTTCCGGACTCAAGTCTTCTCCATATTTCATCTTAAGAAGTTTGGCTGCTTCATCATAGCTCAAATATTTAGATTTAGGGATTTTTAATTTAACTTTTAATAGTTCTAATTCATCTTTACATTTTTTAATGACTTCTCCTATAATATATTTCACAGATTCTTCAAGATATTTCATTACAACTTCTTGATTAGCAAAAGCAACTTCAATATCCATTTGCCTTATTTCATTAATATGTCTTGTAGTATTATGCTTTTCAGCTCTCCAAACAGGAGTAATTATAAACGTTTTTTCCATTGAACAAGCAACCATTTGTTTATAGAGTTGCGGGGATTGGGCAAGATATGCATTCTTTTCAAAATATCTTACACTAAATAATTCTGTTCCTCCCTCTGATGATGAGCTAATAATGCACGGAGGCTGCATATCTAAAAAACCTTTTTTATAAAAGAATTCTCTAAATGCATTTGTTATCTCACTTTGTATTTTAAAAATAGCTTGTGTTCTTGTTCTATGAAAATCTAAGAACCTATAATCTAATCTTTTAGGAAGTTCTGTTTTAGAAAAGTCACTTGCATCAATTGGCAAATCATCTGCATGAGATAATTCAATTATCTTTTCAGGAATCACTTCCTTTCCCCCCGGAGCTTGTTTAGAATTTACAACACTTCCCTTAATATAAACAACTGACTCTCTAGATATTTTAGCCATGCAATCAAAAATATCTTTATCAATTTTCCCTTTAACTGCAGTTACCTGGATAATCCCTGAAATATCTCTTAAAAGAAGGAAATTTATTTTCCCAAGTTCCCTTGTATTATGAGCCCATCCAACAATTTCAATTTTATCTTTTTTATTTTTAAAAATATCTTTAATTAAAGTCCTTTTCTCATTTAATTTTGTTAAATCAATCTCTTTTTTCATCTTAGAATTTACTCAACATACTTTTTAATAATTTCCATAACCTCTTTGCCATCAATTTTTCCATGGAACTCTTTCATTACTAATCCCATATAAGCATTTAGTGAGAGCCCCTGTTTTCTCTTAATAATCTCTATAATCTTTTCTTCAACAACATTAATATCCTCTTTTTCAAAAACAATTGCTTTTTCAATTTTTTCTCCTTTGACAATTCTTTCCAGAGATTGTTTTAGTTGATCTTCAGATATTTTTTTCCTTTTCAAATTTTCAAGAACATAGACTAATACCTCTTTATTAAGAATTTTCCCAATTTTATTTATTGAAATCTTTTCGCGACTTGCAATCTCCTTAGGGAATATTAAAAGGATTTTAGCAATTAATTGTGGATTATCTAAAATTCTTAAAAATTCCTTAAATTCTTCAAACTTATTTTGCCTAATTAATAACTTAATCATTTCGTGATTTAATCCTGTTTTTTTAAGATCCTCTAAAACTTCGCTTCTTAATTTTGGTAAATTTCTTTTAATCTCATTAATTAAATTTCTATGAATATTTAACAAGAGTAAATCTGTTTCAGGATACATTCTTGCTTCTCCAGGCATAGGTCTTAGAAATTTACTTGTTCCATCAGGTAAAACATTTCTAACTTCACTAGGATTATTCATCCTTTTCTTTAAGAAATCTTGTTGCCTACTAATCTCGTTTTCAACAGTTTTTACCATAATCTTTGGATCTTGAAAACCTTTTAATTCTACTCTATTACTTCCTTTAATCGAAATATTAATATCTTGCCTAATTGTCCCAATACCTCTTTTAACTCTGCAACTTCTCAAGATATCCCCTATATGTAATGCAACTTCTTTTGCCTGTTCAGGAGTTTTAATATCGGGAGCAGTTGCAATCTCAAGTAAGGGAATCCCTAATCTATCTAACCTATAAATTATATTTTTCCCATCTCTAATCATAGGTCTTGCTGAATCTTCCTCTAAAAATAGTCCTTCAATTTTAACTTTTCCTTGATTTGTTTCAATAAATCCATCTCTTGCAATCATTACTGTTCTTTGAAAACCACTTGTATTACTCCCATCAATAACTGTTTTTCTCATAATCTGAGTAATTGGTAAAATTTTACAATTTAGTAAAATAGCAATTTGTAAGGAAATTTTCAAGGCTTCCTTATTTATCTCATGCGGCGGCTCTTCATCTAATTCAACAAGGCAGTTAACATTATTATAAACCTTATAAATAAATTCCTTATCTTGTGCAGTCTCATGTTTTGCTGCAATATCTATATCCCCACTTTCACCAGCAACAGCATGAAGTTTTCTTTTTACAGTAAAATCAGGTTCTTCTTGTCTTAAAATAGAAGGGCAATTACAAAATAATTTATTTGTATCTAATTGCTGATGGACTTCCAAACCACATTTTAATCCTAATTTCTTCCACTCCTTTACTTGAGTAATATCCTTTTTTATCATATTAAATATTAAGGTTTTTATTTCTTATAAATTTTGACTTATCCACTCTTCTAGTCTTACTATTGGCTCCCATTTGAGTAATTGTTTTATCTTCGTTATATCTGCTAAGGTAACATCTGCTTCTCCTTCTCTCTTTGGGATAAAAGTATAATCCCCCCCTATCATATTAGCCACCTCAAGAACACTATTATTCTTTCCTGTTCCAATATTAAAAGTCTCTCCAAGAATTTTTTTGTTAGGTGAATCTGCTACTAACAGGTTAGCGGCTACGACATCCTTAACATGTGTAAAGTCCCTTCTTTGTTCTCCGTCTCCTACGATTGTCATTGGTTCTCCGGCTTCCTTTTGCCTGAGAAAGATTCCAATAACCGGGGCATATTGTCCTTTTAGTGGCTGCCTCTCCCCGTATACGTTAAAATATCTAAAGATTACAGTAGGGACATCCCAAAGTTTGTGATATATTTTACATAAATCTTCTGCTGCAACCTTTGTCACAGAGTAGGGATTTAGACAGTCTCTTCTCATGTTTTCTTTTTGTGGAGAGTCATTTTTTAGACCGTATGCTGATGATGTAGATGAATAAATAAACTTCTTGACTCCATACTCTCTGGAAGCTTGTAATAAATTGCAGGTTCCAAGGAAATTGGTCTTACATGCTTCGAGTGGATCTTCAAGTGTTGTTTGAATCCTGGATTGTGCTGCAAGATGGAAAACATAATCTGGTTTTTCAGATTTAAATATATCATTTATCTCATCTGCATTGCAAATATCTGTTCTTAATTTTCTTGTATCCTCTCTCCAAAAGAATTTTTCGTTGGATGAAGCTGATTCATTATCAACAACCGCAACATCTACTTCTCTATCTCTTAGGGCATCAACGACATGACTTCCAATAAATCCTGCTCCCCCTGTAACTAAAGCTTTTTTCATTAAATCAGCAAAAAATTACATTATATAAATTTACTCCTCCAACCTATCATTTAATTCATGAGAAAAATTAGTTAACATAAGCTTCTTTATTTCTTCTCTATTCTTGGTTTTAGCAAGTACCCATCCTAATTTAATTAAAGCAGTTTCGCTTAGCATATCTTCTAAATAGATAATTCCTGTATCAAATAACTCACGACCATTAGAATAAACTAAAGGATTAAGTCTCCCATAGATTGTTTGGGCTGTAACGCATACAATTAGCCCTTTTTTCTGGATTTCCTTTAATTTTTTTACCCAATTATTCCGGGATCTTTTTGTAGGAGCATGCCCTAATCCAGACATTTCTAAGATAATCCCTTTATATTTATTTCTAAGATAATAATTAAGAATTGACGAGTCTTGTCCAGGATAAATCTTAATTAAAGCAACCTTATCAACAAACTTCAAATCTAATTTAACTTTATTTCTATTTCTAACTTTATAATCAGAGATAATTTCAATTTTATCATGGAAAATTTTTGCAAATGGCTTAGAATTAACTACCTTAAATGCATCTCTTCTTGAACTATGTAATTTTCTAACTTTAGTTGCAGGAATTGCATAACAGAAATCATCATTAATTGATGCATGCCCCACTAACATTACTTCAGTAATATTTGAAATTGCAGCAAGTGCAGAACACTCTAGATTTAAATTTGCATCTGATGAAGCGCGATCAATACTTCTCTGACTATAAGTTAAAACAACAGGTTTATTCAAATCTCTTAAAAAAAATGATAAGGCTGCAGCAGTATAACCTAAAAAATCAGTTCCATGAGTTATTATTAATCCTTTAATATTACTATCATTCAAGAGTCTTTGAGCAGTTTTTGCAATTTTTTGCCAATCCTTAAAATCCATATCTTCTGATGCTTTCATAAATGGAACTTCTACTTTGATGACATTAACTTTTTTAAAAAGTTCTGGATAAAATTTAAACAAATCTTCAGGAGTTGTAAGCCAATCAACTCCTCCCTTTTTAGGGTTTAATCTAGCAGCAATTGTTCCTCCAGTAATAATCATTGCAATATTTGGTTTAGAAGATTCTTTTTTAATAATAATATCTTCTTTTCTTTCCTGAGATTTTTTAATAAGTTTAATTTCTAAAATATCTTTCTTATTCAAACCAATATTATAACCAGAATCAAGTTTAAGCAAAACAACTCCTTTTTCAGATTCAGGAGTTTCAAGAAGAATTCCTTCATAAATAATCTTGGATAGATGAACTTCAACATAGTCCCCTAGTTTTGCATTTGATTTCATAAGAGTAAAAGGAAAGTTATGGTTAAAAAGTTTGTTAATACAATAAATTAATAAATCATTTTTTCTTTTATTAAACTATGACAAAAATTGGTTTAGAAATCCATGGCTATTTAAACACAAGAGAAAAACTTTTCTGTAAATGTAAGGCAATGCATGGTAAAAAGCATATAAAACCAAATACTTCAATTTGCCCAATATGCACCTCTCAGCCCGGAGCAAAACCAATGCTTCCAAATAAAGAATCAACAGACATGGTAATTCAAACTTCATTAATCCTTGGATGTAAAATAAATGAAAAATTAATATGGCAGAGAAAGCATTATGATTGGCCAGATTTGCCAAAAGGATATCAAAATACAATTTCAGGTTCATATGCAATGCCTGTGGGAAAAAATGGGAAATTCTTAGGGATTAAAATTACAGAATGTCATATAGAAGAAGATCCTGCATCATGGAATCCCAAAACAGGAGAAATAGATTATAACAAATCAGGAAGTCCGTTAATAGAGATTGTAACAGAACCTGATTTTAAGGATTCCGAACAAGTAATAGAATGGTTAAAGCAATTAAAAGCAACTCTTAGTTACATAAAATCAATTGATAAAACTTCTGGGATAAAAGCAGATATTAATATTTCAACAACTGGAAAAAGAATTGAAATAAAAAATATCAATAGCTTAAAAAATATAAAATCAGCAATTGAATATGAAATAAAAAGACAAAAGAAAGAAATTCCAAAGATGCAAGAAACAAGAATGTTTGATGAAAATAAAGAGATTACAATTAAAATGCGAACAAAAGAAGAAACAGAGGATTATAGATTTATAACAGAACCAGATTTGCCAATAATTAAAATTGAAAGATTAAGAGTAGATAAATTAGAAGGAAATTTGCCTGAAACTCCTCATGAAAAATTAAGAAAATTAATTAAAAAACACAAAATAGAAAAACAACATGCAGAAATATTAACAAAAAAACTTGAGATTGTTGAATTCTTTGAAAAGGTAATTAAAAAAATAAAACCAAAACTTGCTATTCACTGGATAACAATTGAACTTCTAAGAGTTTTAAATTATACAAAAAAGGAAATGGAAGAAGTTAATATTGACCCTTATCATTTTATTGAATTAATGGACCTTGTTGATGCAGGAAAAATTACTGAATTAAAAGCAAAAGAAATTTTAAATGAATTTATACCAAAATCATTTTCTCCAAAGAAAAGAGTTCAAAAACATTCAAAAATATCAAAAGCAGATATAATAGAAATCTATGTAAAACAAGCAATAAAAGAAAATACAAAAGCGGCAGAAGATTATAAATCAGGGAAAAATGAATCTCTAAATTTCTTAATTGGACAAGTAATGAGAATCACAGATAAAAGAGCTGATTTTAAAACAGTTAGAAAAGTTCTTGAGAAAATATTAAAATAAATTTATCTCTTAGGTTTATCTATCCGTAACCAATATTCATCGCCATTCAGTCCATTTACCATTGGATCTTTTAGAAATTCACCATTATCTACCCTATTATTATCATCTTTATCAAAAAAATACATTTTTGGATATCTTGATACATGAATACCATGTTTTAATGTAATCCCTTTAGAAATACTCTCTATATCTTTAATAAAAGGATAAAATTCCATAACCTCGCTAAAACCATCATTATCTAAAAAATATCTATGGGCATGATAAGTAGTATCATTAAGTATAACTATTCCCTCTTTAAAACTCCGGGATACATAATTAGAAAATCTTAGAGGAATTGGAGAGCGTAGAGTAAAGAAAGGCTTCTTTTTGGCCAATCCCTTCTCTGGAGAGATTGTTTTTCCTAATGAGAAATTGGGTAACATCAAAGATAAAACTAGGAATGATAATGGTAATATTTTTTTCATCTTATTAAATTCTTATTTATAAAAACAAGTTCTTTTTAAATATTGTTCTAATAAATGAACCTGGGAGGAATCGAACCTCCATCAACCGGGCCGAAACCGGAAATTTTATCCATTAAACTACAGGTCCAATAAAAATCTAAATAAAGTTAGGTTTTTATATGTTAATATTTTATAAATTAAAATGGAGAGACATCATAGATGGATATTTGGAAGTTTTAGCTCCATTGTAATAATTTTTATGATATCTAGCGGAATATTAATTTATATGTTATTTGTAAATCAAAACTCAAATTATAATAGATTAAGTAAAGATATAGCAGAGACTCAAAATAATATTAATACCCTAACAGAGAATCTAATTCAAACTAAAGACAATTTAAAAGAAACAATTGGAAAATTAGATGTAAAAATTGGCTCTTTTGACGAAGAGATTGATTTATTAAAAGCATCTGTAGGAGAAGATTTTTCAGGAATAGTTGAAGATTCTATAAAATCTGTTGTAACAATAAGAACTAATGTTGGCCAAGGAGCAGGATTTATTATAACAAATGAGGGATATATTGTAACAAATGCACATGTTTTGGCTGATGAACAAGGAAGATTGACAAGCGATATTAAAGCAGTAACTCATGAACAAAAGATAATTGATGCTAATTTCATAGGATTTGATGGAGAATTAGATATAGCATTATTAAAAATTTCTGGAGATTATAATGAGTTAATTCTCGGAGATTCTGAAGATATTCAGATAGGAGAGAAAGTAATTGCAATAGGAAATCCCCTAGGACTCCAATTTTCTGTTTCACAAGGAATTGTTTCTGCAGTTCATAGACCAGGAATAAATAAAATAGAAGCATACATTCAAACAGATGCTGCATTAAATCCGGGAAATTCAGGAGGTCCTTTAATTAATACACAAGGGAAAGTAATAGGAATTAATAATTTTAAAAGAGGTAGTGGAGAAAATTTAGGATTTGCTTTAGAGTCTAATTATATAGAGGAGACTATAAATGATATAGCCTTTGAAGCATTAAATCAGACTTTAGTATAATCTCAAAACATTTATTAAATCTTCTTTCTAAACTTATCTATGACTAAAAAATCAAAAGAGGGATTATCTGCAAAAAAAGAGGAAAACTTTAGTGAATGGTTTCAGCAATTAATAATAAAGTCGGAACTTGCAGATTATTCTCCTGTTTCTGGATGTATTGTTTTCAGGCCAGCATCTTTCAACATATGGGAGAAAACAAAAGAAGTAATTGACAATGAATTTAAGAAAGTGGGTATTAAGAATGTATATTTTCCCATGTTTATCCCGGAAAAACTTTTATCAAAGGAGATAGAACATGTAAAAGGCTTTGCACCAGAAGTTGCATGGGTAACTCATGCAGGGAATACAAAATTAAATGAAAAGCTTGCAATAAGGCCAACTAGTGAAGCAATAATGTATGGATCCTATTCAAAGTGGATTAGAAGCTGGAGAAACCTACCCCTAAAATTAAATCAATGGGTAAATGTTGTACGTTGGGAATTCAACAATCCTATTCCTTTTTTTAGAACAAGAGAATTTCTTTTTAATGAGGGACATAATGCCTATTCAAATAAAAAAGAACTTGACAAAGATAAGGATAAAATTACAAAAATCTATTCTGAATTTTTAAAAAATTATATGGCCCTTCCATCATTATTAGGTAAAAAAACAGATAAAGAAAAATTTGCCGGAGCTGTTGCTACATATAGTTCAGAATTATATCTTCCAAATGGAAAGGCAATTCAAGGCCCGGATTATCATGATGATGGACAGAATTTTGCAAAAGCATATAATATAAAATTTTTAGATAAAAGTGGAAAAGAACAATTTGCATATCAATCAACCTATGCGATTTCCACGAGGATGCTTGGTATAATGTTTGCAATCCACTCAGATAATAAGGGTTTAATTATTCCTCCAAAACTCGCAGAAAATAAAATTGTGATTATTCCATTAATGTTTGAAAAAAATAAAGATATATTAAAGAAAGCAAGAGAATTATCTTCCGAGTTATCAAGACATAACCCGATTGTAGATGATAGATTAGAAGTAACTCCCGGATATAAATTTAATGAATGGGAATTAAAAGGCATTCCATTGAGAATTGAAATTGGTCCAAAAGACTTGAATAAAAAAGAAGTTGTAGTTGCAAGAAGAGATAATGAAAAAAAAGTTTCTGTTAAAATAAAAAAAATAGAAGAATATATTAATAATGAATTAAGGAAAATGCAAGAAACTTTATTCAAAAAAGCACAGAAATTACTAAATGATAATATAAATAAGGCAGATAACTTAAAAGATGCAATTAGAAAAATAAATGGAAAAAAGATAGTTCTTGTTCCTTTGAAAAATTCTAGTAATGTTGAAGAAATTTTAAAGGAAAAAACAAAAGGTGCAAAGACGCTTAATATCCCTGAAAAACAACCAAAAATAAAAGGAAAAAAATGCATTATTTCTGGAGAACAAGCAGATTATTGGGTTTATGTTGGAAAAAGTTATTAAATAAAATAGAGCATACTATCTACTAATAAAATCCTTCCCCTTTTTAATTTTAAACTATTGAAAATCCTTAGAACTACTAACAGATAAACCTAACTCATATTCTAACTTCAGAGTAATCTCTATTAGATTTTTCAACTCCCTTTCTACAATAGTTCTCTCGCTTATCTCCATCAAATTCTCCGTTTTTTTTATAACTCAAGAAAATTCAAATATCCTTTTTAAGCTTAAATTAATAATAAGAAAAATTCAATTCAATTCAAGCGATAAAAAGAGAAAACACTGAATTAAATTGAGTGTGGTTTAATTAAAGCAGAGACTAAAGCAAACGCACTATTCTTCATGTACGTAGATTTTAGCTTTGCTTCCATATTTCTCACAAGAAAAAACCCTTTTTATAGTTTTCTATATTTTATTCTCTTCAACTAAATTAATCATATTCTCCTTAAACTTATTCAGATCATCTATTCCAATTCTTGCCCCAACAGCATCTTCATGACCTCCTCCCCTCGCTTCATTAAGATCTTTAATTGCTTCTAAAACTATTTCCCTTACTCTTTTCCCTCTAACAGAAATATTCACCTTAACTCCAGTATTATACATTATTATAATAATCTTCTCTGGAAAAAGATAACTTAATTCATTAGACAACTCACTACTAATACTTAAATCTCCACTATATTGGAAAAATAAAATTTTCCCAGATTCTTTACTAGTCGCCATTGCTTTATCAACTAATAATTTATATTTTCTATTTACTTGATTAAACCTGCTATGAATAGAATAATTTTGATTATTTTCTTCTAAAACATCATAAGGAGATTTAGCTTTCATCAAAAATTTCAACATATTGATAACATTTGTTGTTCTATCCTTTAGAGCAAACGAGAACATCTTGGCAATTTTTCCTATCTTAGATTTATAAAAAATATCAAATGCATCTTCTGATTTAAAGCTTAAATCACTATAATCTTTTAAAAACTCTGGATAAAAATCAGGAACAAACTTATCTGAAATACAACCAATAACTGCAATCCATAAATCCTCTTTTTTTTGAGAGACTTGATAACAAAGATAAGTAGTTGGCTCTACAGTAGTCCCATTATTATTAAGAAGAGGATTATAATAATTAACAAAATCAGGAATATTCTTTTTATCAATAATATGATGGTCAATCCAGACAATTGGGACATTGATTTGTTCAACTTCCTTAAAGAATTCCTTAGAAATAACCGGTTTATCCAGAATAAAGATGTAATCTGCATTTAATTCTCTAATTTTTCTAAAATAATCGGGGGTTAATTCAGGAAAAGATTTAATTGGAATGCCTTTTCCCCTTCCTATATATCTTTGTAATAAAAGAAAACTACATAATCCATCATTATCATTATCAAAAAAGAACAAGGGATTTTGTGCCTTTTCAAGATGTTCTTTAATCTCCTCAACTTGTTTTTTTGTTAACATTTTACTCCTTTAACAGCTCCATAAATTAGAGGTAAAGCAATAGTTGCATCACAGTAAACATTAACATACTTTCCTTTCCCTTGCATTTTCCCCCATGAAATCCCTTCTGTTAATGGAGCACCACTAGAACCTCCTGATTCGGGCCTATCAGTTGTTATTTGAATTCCATAATTTGCACCTTCTTTATTTGAAAACTGCATTGCTTGTTGAATAAAGTTTTTTGGCAATCCTCCACCAACATAAATAACTCCTGCTTTTTTACAAGTCCAAGAGATATCAAGAATTTCTTTTAAATCATCAAAAACATCAACATTTAACTTCTCTCCACTATTTTCCTCTTTTACTAATCTCCCCCATATCATTAAACCAATTCCTGAATCTGCAATCCCTGGACAGAAAATAGGGATTTTCTTTTCATAACAGATTCTTAAAATACTCTTCTTATCTTTTATGTTTTTCCCAATCTCCCACAAAAATTCCTTAATATTCATCTTTCGAGGTAAATTAGGATATATTTTTTCAAAGAAATCCTCCAAAGTCTGATAAACTTCATCTTTTAGTAAAACATTATATATCCTATCTATTTTCTTATCTTTTAGTTTAATATCATCAACATTCTCAACAGATTCTTCTAATTGATAATGTTTTTCCCCCAAGGCCTCAATTAAATCATGAGTTAAATTAGCACCAGTTGTTACAAAAACATCAATCATCCCCTCATCTAACATATCAATAATTATTTCTTTCATTCCCCCTGGAATCATTGCTCCTGCAACTCCAAAGAAGATAGTACATTCCTTATCCTTAATCATCTCTTTTAGAATATCATTTGCTTCTCCAATTTTTCTAGCTCCAAATCCAACATATCTCATGTCTTCTACTAATTCAGAAACCTTCATATCCTTCATTACCTTAATTGGCTTAATCTCTCTCATAATATTTTGTAAAAACGTAATTTTAAAAACATATGTATTTGTTTAGCTTATAAAACTTGTTAAAAAATACTATACATTCTACAATCAAAATCTTTTTAAATAAAGATAATTAGATAATACAATGAATAAATGGTTTGAACTTATACTAGGATTAATCTTACTTATAGGAGTTATCTTAATAGCATGGTATTCATCAGTATCTCAGTGGACTATATTAGGAAAAGATCTTAATTTTCTTCATTCAGCATGGATCTTTCTAAAAGGAGGAATTTTCTGGTTTGTAGCCTTACTAGGACTTCTCTTTATTATATTGGGAATTAGTGATTTAAAGGAATAAAAAAATTTCTAATTAAAAAATCTGTAATATAAAAATTACATTAAATATTCTCCCTAAAATATAAAAAAATTTATATTTATTCAAGCATTAAAGCAACAATTGCTGCTACTAATCCACCAATAACATCTAACCACATTCCAGTTACCCAGTGACCTACTGCTGCTACAAGACCTGCAATAACAATCACCCATTTTTGCCAATCAGTCATTTTAACCTCCTTCTAATTTAATTTGATAAGGATAATAGTTAAGAAGAGTATTTAAAACTAACTAATTTATCGAGATATAGAGATAATAATTCCCTCAATAATTGCTGCAATAATTAAGAGAGGAATAATAATAAATAAAAGAACTCTTAATGAATTTTTAAGATATTTCTTAAAGGATTTAGTTTTATTTTTCTGGAGAATAAATGTTCCAAATTTTAATCCTAAACCAAAAGAAATAAAGATTGCAGGTAATTCAAAAATTCCGTGGGGTAAAAGTTTCCACAAAACAAAAAACCCTTCTTCTCTTACACTAATAGATGCAATAAAACCAACCAAATAACCATTAATAATAGCTATAATAATTGGAAAGATACCCAAGAATACCCCAAAAATTATTCCAAAGAAACTGGCTTGTAAATTGTTTAGAAAAATAAATCTAATCAATTCCCCTTGAGACATATCCTTGGTTTTTTCTAAAAGCTCCTTTATAAATTTGAATATCTGTTCTATAATCGGCTCAGGAGTTGGAAGAAAAAAACCAATAAGAAAGAAAAAGAAGAAAACTCCTATAATTGAATAAATGAAATTTTTAGATTCCAAAATATAATCTAAACTTTTTTTAAATTCATTTTCTAAATTAAATCTGCTTTTCATCTTAACTAAAATGCCTACTGATATATCTAGTTTT
>PBZO01000014.1 GCA_002731115.1 Candidatus Pacearchaeota archaeon | reverse complement strand
TCTTCACTTCTTAACGCATCAATTATATCATCCTCGTTTACAATCTCTCCTCGTGAAGTATTAATCAAATATGGTCTCTTTACCATCTTACTAATAGTATTTTTATTTATCATTTCTCGTGTTTCATCTGTAACATGAACGTGAAGTGAAATCACATCTGACCTTTCTAACAATTCGTCTAATTCTACTGGTTGTTTATTTCTTTCTATATTCCCCCCAAATGAAAAAACATAAGGATCATGAAGTAAAACTTCCATTCCTAATGCATCACAATATTTTGCCATCAATTTACCTAATCTACCATATCCAATAATACCAATGGTTAAAGAATTCATTTGTCTTCCAACATAAGGCTCCCAATCCCAATTCCCATCTCGTACTGAATGGAAACTTGTTGGTATTTTTCTAATTAATGATAACATTAATGCCAAAGTATGTTCTGCAGTAGATGTAATTGCATTTATAACTTGATAATCCTTTGTAATAGATATTATCTCAATTTCCATTTCTTCACAATATTTTACATCTATGTGATTCGTTCCAGTAGATGCAGTACAAATAGCCTTTAATTGACCAAACTGTAATAAATCTCCATCCAACATATAATTTTGTTTATTTGGATTTGTAAATATATAATCAGCCCCACTTACTTTTAACAATGTTTTTAACGCATCTTTATCAATGTCAGGTTCATAATAGAGATTATCTGACATAGATTCTAATCTCTCAAATACTCCAAAAATATTTTTAATTGGTGTTATACAAATTATTTTCATTTTTATAAACATTCCTTTACTCTATTTATTTCTGCTTTACAAGTTTCAGGGAGAGTTTTTTCATATTCAATCCATTCTTTACTGTTAATCATATTTTGAAACTTAATAGAATATGGTTTTACATATTTCCGTAACTTGTCCGAACCATATTTTACCAAACCAGGACTTAAATGAATTCCATGAGCTGAATGATAATTTTCTTTTTCTGCATTTTCATCCTGTACATTTTCATACCTATTAGGTAAACCATGAATTTTTTCAGCGAGAGTATACCATATATGTTCATCCCAATGCCAAACTTTTGGTATAGGATTCTCATCTATATAATATTTTATCAAACTTTTCATATCATCTGTATACCATTTATCAGTTAAAACAGCACCCCATCCTCTAAAATATCCATTTTTATGAATCGGATGCCAATCTGGTCTATCTGGACCATATCTAATAGTAGCAGAATATGGTTTTTTTAATGTTTTAATGTGTTTCATTCTTTTTTCAAAAATATCTCTATCAAGTATAAGAATATCTATATCAGAAATAAATGTAATAATACTATCTAATTTAGGTAAAGTTAAATATCTAACACTATGGTATTGCCAATCCTTATTTTTAACACTATAAGTAGGTTCTCTAACATACACATCACCGAGTTTTTTACATAATTTTAAAGAATTTTTATATTTGTCCAGATATTGTTTTCTATCAGTAACTATAATTTCAGCACTACAATTTTCATTATGATATAATGATGAAAATGTATGAATTAAAGAAAACGCTTCATATCTATCACCCAATGATGCATTTAAAAAATTTACATTTTTCATTTTAACATAATTCGTGCCAATTCTAAATCAATTGGTTCATCTATGTTAATTGTTCTTTCTTCTGGCATAATATATGGTACAGTATTTTTATCATATCTTGTTTCATTCATTCTTAAATGATTCCAAGTCATTGCGTATATTGAACCATTTCTAATATATGCTGGTGGTGTTAAATCTTGTCTTCTACTTTCTAATACTTCGGGATAAACATCTACCATTTTGTTTCCCTCTATAAACTTAACCCTTGATGGGTGGTAATCCCATACTCTCACAACGGAACAAACAGAATCAACACCCATAATATCAAGCTTCTTTATTACTCCATCTATATCCTCAACAGTCTTCAATGGATTTGTACACATAATTTCTACAATATAATCTGGTTTATCCATAACTCGTAAAACTTCCAATAAACCATCTGAAGATTTTTGTGTATCTTCTGCTGTACTTCTATCAAAATATGTTTGTTCTAATTCCCTACATACCATTTTAATATCTTCATCATCTGTACTGACAATGTAATTATCAATATATTCACTTTTCTTTGCTTCATCTATGGTATACTGTATTAATGGTTTTCCATTTACATCTATAACATTTTTTTGTGGTACTCGTTTAGAACCACCTCTTGCTAAAGTGATTCCCATTACTGTTTTTCTACTAATCAAAATCAAAACTCCTTAAAGGACCTGATATAGGATCGTGATGGTAAAAATGCCACAACAAAGTATCTTTATATTGTTCTTTAACAGGCTCAAAAGTATTTCTATCCTCATAATCAAATCCCCATCTTTCTTTCCAAACTTCTAAGTGACCCCATTTACCATAATAAAAATTACCTTCTTTAGAATCACCACCACCCTTAGACTCACTAAATAACCTAGGTGAATTTAATGGCATATCCGATTCCTCTTTACTCAATTGATCATGTAACATATTGAAATGTGGAACAGTAACATTATATACATTTTTATATAAAAATTGAAAACAAATATCATCCCATGCGTGAAAAAAGTGATAATCTCCTGTTGGAATTACATGCTCTTTAAATACTGGTAAATTCAATGCAACCGAATACCAACATACAGATTCTACTGCAAATGGCTTATCAAATCCCTTAGAATAATCAACACGAGAGTCTGGTCTAAATCTTTTATTTCTGTAGTACTTATCTCCAGGTTCTAATGGTGCTCTAGCAGTATCTTGTAGTTCTCTATATCCTTTCTTAACCCAATCTCTAAATGAGGGATTTGATAAAGTATGATATTGATTAAATCCTACTGTACCAAACTCATCTAATTGTCCAGTTAAAACTAATTCATTAAATGTACTAAAAAAAGCTTTGTCTATAGGAAAACAATCATGCTGAAACCAAATTGCCCAATTTATACCTAATTTACCAAAATGTTTTTCTGCAGTAGACATATTATTTTGAAGACCTCTTTCTTCTCTGTCCATATAAACTGCACCATGTTTTTCACAAACCTTCTTACCTAAATTTTTATTTTCATCTGAAGAATCCTCATCAATATTTAAAATATCAAATCCTTCAGTATCTATTTTAGATAACCAAGCTTCTAATAAATTATAGTTATTTCTACTTGTAAATAATATACCTATTTTATTCATTTTATATTCCTGCCAATTCTATTTATTTTGTAAAGTTTTACCTGAATTGTATAGTTCATAATCCTTACTATATAATTTAGTTAATGTATTTTTTATATCTTTATTATCATTAATAAATTGAAGTAAAGTATCAAATTTTTGTCTATTACTTTGATTAAGATGACCAATATCTAAATCTAAATTGTATTTTGTACTAAAATTCTTAATATCGTTATTAAGATTCTCTAATATAAATACCTCTTCAATATCAGCTAAAGTTAAGTTTTTATCAGACAGATATCTGTACTGTGGATTCCATAAACCGATACTATACACAAAAGTAAAGGATTTAGTAATTTTATTTAAAAATTCTTTAAATGGTTCTATAACTTCATATTTTTTAAATTTGTATAAAAATATAGATATAACCCGTTCAATTGGTTCTCGTAAAATAATAATTTTAATTAAATTCTTTTGTCCGTCAGTATATTTTTCTGGCCGTGGTGCCGGAGATCCAAATAAACCACATTGTCTAAAAGATTGAGACCCATTTCTAGGCATAAATAAATATATGAATTTATTATCAATTGATTCAAAACACTTATCCGTATATTTCATTTTACCTATCCTTTCAATTCTTGTATTCACTAAAAAACTTTTTATATTCCTGCCAATTCCCATTCACTAAAAAACTTTTTGAATACATTCACTACATGCTCTCGAGCACCTTGATTAATATGTGGATGACAACCTATAAAAAAACTATTATCAGTAATATAATTTGCATTTTTCAAATCACCATGTACTTCAAACTTTTCATTTTTCATACAAGGTTGTTTTGCTAAATTACCACCCATAATTGCTCTGGTATCTATTCCATTATCTTCTAAATAATTAACTATTGTTTTTCTATTGAGTCCATTATTAGGTTTAACTGTTATGATATATCCATAAAATGCATGTTCCCCTTTATCTGGAATAAAAGGTAACTGTAAATGAAATTTATAATCACTAAGATGTTTGGTATAATAATCAGCTATTTCATTTCGTTGTTTATTCAACTCATCTAATTTTCTAACTTGTGGAATTCCTAAAGATGCATATATATCTGTCATTCTAAGATTATACCCAACAACTTCAAATGCATATCTTTCATCAAAATCTTGCAACTCATCATTAGAATAATAAAACCTCGATTTATTTTTATCATATTCTTTCAACCTACCAAATTCTCTCATTGATTGTAACAAACTATACAACTCCTCATCATTTGTCATAACCATCCCACCTTCACCAGTAGTAATGTTATGTGCTACAAAAAAACTAAATGTAGATAGAGTTCCAAATGAACCCATCTTTTTACCATCCCAAGATGCACCATGTGCTTCACAACAATCTTCTAAAACTGGTAAATTATGATAATTTGCCACATCCATAACACTTCTCATATCAATAGGACAAGCCAAAGTTGGAACTGGCATTATTAATCCTGTATTATTATTTATTGCCATTTCCATTTCAACAAGATTAATATTATAAGTATCCCTATCCACATCAACAAATCTCGGAACTAATCCTAATTGAACTATTGGCATCACAACTGTAGCAAATGTAGTTGCTGGTAAAATAACTTCAGAACCTGCCTTAACTTTACCAGATTTGAGTAATACAGACAATGCAAGTAAATTTGCAGATGAACCAGAATTACAAGCAACTCCAAATCTAGTACCTATATACTCTGAATACAATCTTTCAAATTCTTTAACCTTTGGACCTTGTGATAATCTTAAATCCAACAAAGTACTAATAGCACCTCTCAATTCCTCATCTGAATAACAAGGATATCCAACAGAAACTCTATCTGTTTCTGGATTAAATGGTTTTTCTTTTAAGTATTCATCACAATACTCTGATACCATATCTAATATTTTTTCTTTCATTTTTGATCCCTTCTTCCTTTAATAGAATACCAATCATAATTGTCTACATACCATCTATATGTTTTTTCCAACCCCTCTTCAGTTGAATAAATAATATCATATCCTAAACCTCTAAGTTTATCTATATTGGGACATCTCCTTTTAACACTACCTTCTGGTGCTGGCAATACTTCAAAGTTTGGTTTTTTATTTGCTACCTTAAATAACATTTTAGCCAAATCAATAATTTTCATTTCTTCTTTATCATTCCCTATATTATAAGTTTCACCATTAGTTTCTTCAGATTCCATAATCATAATCAATGAATCAATAACATTTCCTATATAATTAAAAGAACGTGTTTCCTTACCACCATAAATTTTAAATGGGGATTCTTCTCCTATTATTCTATCTATAAATTGTGCAACAACATGCTCAAATCCCATTCTCGGTCCAAAAAAATTATGAGGCCTCACTATAGTAAATCTATCAAAATCACGTCCATGCTTATAACAATTAAATGCAACTTCACTTGTCAATTTACCCACACCATAACTCCATCTAACATTTTTAACATCATCAATTGACAGAGGAACTTCTTCTGGAGTTGGAATTGGAAATTTTCTACCCATAACTTTCATCGTACCCGCATATGCTTCACAACTACTTGTAAAAAGTATTTTTCCCTTACTTTGATTTACTACCCAATCAAGAACATTTATAGTTCCAATAACTCCAGTTTTTAAAACTTCAACAGGGTGATTATAAAAATTAGCAGTACCATTAAAAGCAGCCAAGTGATAAATGTAATCATAATAATCTTTCTGTAAATATTGGAACGTATTTAAAGATGTAATATCCCCTCTTACAGATTTACAATTTTCATGTTGAGTAACCTTTCGAAAATCTTCATCATCATTTGGTCTGGAAAAATTATCTATTATGGTAACTTCATAATCTTTATCCAATAAATCTTTAGCTAAATGTAATCCAACAAATCCAGCTCCACCTGTAACTAATACTTTTTTCATATTTCTTTCCTCATTCCTTTTGGAACTTTTACAACAAACTTTTCATTTTCTTCAACAATCATTTTAAATAATTGTAAATTTAAACCCAACTTTTCAACTAAATAACCCATTGCTTTAGTATCCTTCGGTAAACAAACTCCACCAAATCCACCAAAATCTTTATTTACATTTAAATAATGGCCTTCAAAAATACCATGCAATAAAAATGCATCCTTCACAACATCATAATTAGCACCAAGTTCTCCACATATTTTATAAAAGGTATTAGCAAATATAACTCTCATTGCTTTGTATGTATTAGAAAAATATTTAACTAACTCTGATTCAATAATACTTGCTTTAATTCTATGAACTGGTAAACTACCATGACTCTCTTTTATTTTTTTATATACTTCTTCACTATCTGTACCTACAAGTAACAAAGAATTATGATTTATAAAATCTTCTTCTGCACATCGTTCTCTTAAAAATTCTGGAACAAAACACATAGTAAGATTTGTCTCATCTTTAAACTTCTCTGTAGTACCAGGTTCAACTGTACTTTTTATTGCAACAATACCCTTATAATCTAATCTATCTAAATCACCAACAACTTCATGCACTATAGATACATCACATGCCCCATCTTCATTTGAATTTGTAGGTACACAAATATAACATATTTCTGTATCTAAAACATCTTCTATTTTTGTATAAAGTTTAACATCATGCTCCTTTACATCATGACCAATTCTTTCAAATCCTGCTTTAATTGCTGAACCAACCACCCCCAATCCAACTATTCCTATATTCATAGTATCTCCTATAAAAAGTTTCTAAGTTTATTAATATATGTTTCTGTACAATTAAAATCTAATCCACCTTCAATAGTATAATTAATAAATTCTTCATCCCTACCATTTTCTATTTGTTCCTCAACACTATTTAAAATATCTTTTTTATTTAATTGTACTAGCCCTCTGTAATCATAAAAATTGCCTGTTATCCCAGCACCATCAATTAATATAGTAGGTATCCCTTTTTGAATAGATTTAAATGCAAATGTAGATGGTGCAGATATTACAATACTTGCTCCACAAATAAGTTGATTATTATCTTCAAAATCCATCATAACAATATAATCTAATTCTTTTGGAACTATACTTGCCAAATACTGAAAATCCTTATCTGGGTATGGCTGATCAGCCCTACTCTTCAATTTAAATACAACTCTTTTATCATATTCCTTTTGCAATTCAAGCAAACCACTTTCTTTCATAAAATTCTCATCAAACTGAACATCAAAAGGACAATCTCTATTACCTAAAAAATTAACAATAACAAGAATAAAATCATCAGTTCTTTCATAATATTTTAATTCATCATTTGATGGTATACCTACAGTAAAAATATAATCATTATTTTCACTTGCATCCTTTTCTTTCTGACCAAATACAAATGCATAATCAAAAGCCTTTTTATAAAATTGAGTAATATGACTCTTTGGTGGAAACCACCAATTTCCATGTACATTTCCAATCATAGAACAATCTGTATTTTGTGTTTGTTCATATAAAAGATGAACTCCATGCCTATTTCTATCATCATCATAAAGAATAATATCATACCCTTTAATATCAAAATCTATCATTTCTTTAGAAGGATTTAATCTTGATGACTCAAATCCTGCATCATAAACATCATCAATAAAGTCAATATACCTTGCTTCAAATAACATTCGGGGGTCAATATCCCCATACCACCTCATATCATAACTCATCTCATTCACTCTTAATAAATCTATACTACAAAATTTACTTAATTCAGGAATAATAGGATATATTTTTTCCCCTACCCTATAAACCGTTGTTATTAATAATACTTTATTCATTTATGTTTAGGTAAGGGGATACCTTCTAAAGATTCCATAATTTTACCTTCCCTTATTTTGTCTTCCGCAGACATAATTTTATCCATAGTATTCTCGTTCGAAACTTCTTTTTGCAGTTTATCATCGTATTCTATAAAAATTTCTTTTGAAGGAATATAACATCTTAAATCTTCGAATCTATCCATTCCATTTTCAAAATCATAATATCCTTCATAAAAATTCGGTTGTCTTATATCAGCAAATGGTATTCTTGGCCCAAAATGTGAAGCACCACTACCAATATGATTATAACTAGCACCTGGTTTACCACCAATTCTTTCCATACTCCAATCCTTTTTACTTTCTGGTATAAACTCTTTAAGTCTTTCCAAAAAAAACTCAGTTCTATAAATTCCATCTAATGATAATCTTTTATGTGGTGCAAATTTACCCCAATACAAATGACCAAACTCAGCTTTCTGCATCATAGGAAATTTTTCCCCACCCTTACTTTTTATCATCTTCTTTGTATACCTTTTATTATTATATTTACCAATCTTTGTAAGTAAAAAATAATCACAACCATATTTTACAAATGCTTCATCTGCCACATTCAACCATTCTTCTCTATTCATGTTAACTTGTTGGTCTTCACATAAATACATCACTAATGGAGTCTTTACTTGCTCAACTAAAGATAAAGTTACTAATGCCCAATCCTTTTCTAACTCATTATAAAAGTCCAATTGTGATATATGTTTTCTATATGATTCTAATATAACTTCTAAATTCTCAGTATCATTAAAATTAACAATAAATGGACACTTCAAAACCTCATTAAGTTTAGAAAGATTATCAGTAATAATTTTTAATCTGTCCGTATCATCACATATAAAATTTTGAACTACAGTTAAGCTCATTTATAGATATTTAACCAATGTTCGATCATTTCATCCATCAAAGAATTAAAATCATATTCTGGTTTCCAACCAAGAACTTCTCTAATTTTAGTTGGATCTCCCCTTAGATATTTCAACTCATGCGGCCTCATATGTTTTTTATTTTGAACAACATAATCTTGATAATCCATATCTAACTTACTAAAAACAGTATGACATAAATCCCTAATTGAACGGGTTTCCCCAGTAGCAACAACAAAATCATCTGGTTCTGTATGTTGCATTATCATAATCATAGCTTTAGTATAATCTTTAGAATGACCCCAATCTCTATATGAATCCATATTACCTAACTCTAATTTATCAACTATACCCTTTTTAATTTGAACTGCTGTTTTTACAACTTTATTAGTTACAAAATTAGAACCTCTCCTTGGGGATTCATGATTAAATAATATCCCATTACATGTCCATAATTTATAAGCATGTCTGTAATTCCTCATCAAATTATATGCAAATACTTTAGCACATCCATAGGGACTTGTAGGATGCATAGGTGTAGATTCTCTTTGATAACCATCTTCATCAACTGAACTACCAAACATCTCTGATGATGAAGCTTGATAAACCTTAGCCTTCGGACAATGTTGTCTCATTGATTCCAATAAATTTAATAATCCTAACGCATTAGTTTGAACTGTAAATTGTGGAATATCAAAACTAATTCGTACATGACTTTGTGCAGCAATATTATAAATTTCATCCGGCTTTACAGTTCTCAACATTCTATCAATTGAACTTACATCCAATAAATCACAATACTCTGTATGAATTGAATTATTTCTCATTAAATGATCAATTCTACTTTCTTGATGTTCAGCAACTGAATTCCTGCGAATAAATCCATAAACTTCATATCCTCTTTCAAGCAAATGTTCTGCAAGATAACTACCATCCTGTCCTGTTATACCTGTAACTACTGCTTTTCTCTTCTTCATATACTGTCTCCTATATGTTTTTTATTATAAATTTCTTTTTCTAAATTCAATTTATATTTTGTTTGTTTTGTTTCAGAACCAAATCCTTTCCAACTTGAGCTCATTGGTTTAAGTCTAACAACATCTGAAATTCTAAATTCTTTAGGTATTTCTAAATCATTCTCAAAAAAACTATCTGCACAATTTAATAACATATTAACTTCCCTCGCAGTACTTTCTCCAAAAATACCAATATTATGATCTAACATATACCATTTTCCTTCATTTATTAAATTAAAAAATCTTTGAGATTTTTCCTCTTTCTGCATGTGATCCATATCCTTAGCAACTTTCGGTTCACCAAGACATTCAAACATAATTTTTAAAACACCAACTCTCCAAAAATGATGTTGCCATTGATATTTTATTGACCTTCGTCTAAGAAATCGTAAATCCTTATATTTTATTTCATCTTCATAGGTGTTATAAAAATCATTTTCCCATTTAGTAAAAGAAATTGACATAATAGAATCATCATCTACATTCATAACCCAATCAGCAACCACCCCAGCCTTATCAGAATTTAATTCTATTGGATAAACATCATCTGAAGCCCAGAATATCCATTCATTATTTTCTAAATCTTCAGTTAACACTTTTATTGTTTTTTTAAATTCAACGGGAGTTTTTATTAATTCAACTTTATCTCCCCAATTTTCTTTTAAAAAATCTGGATAAATATTATTCCATGGAACTCTCCACACAAATGGATTGGAAGGCCACAAATTATCATATGTTTTTATCATATGATTTGTTATAGGATGATATTTATCGCAACTTAAAACAATTGATTTCATTTTATCTATTTTTCAACTTATTCAAATAACTATCGTAACTCCAATCATCTTTAAAGATGGGTTGATCATCTAAAGGTGCATAAGATGTATGATCTTGTGAATCCTCATACCAATTTTCCTTTTCAAGGTCTTCTAATATTAATAATCCTCTAGCAGCATCATCCAATGTCATATACATATTCCATCCCATAACTTCATATTGTTCATCCCATTGATCTTTATTTAAATCCCTTCCTTCAAAACTTGCCATTCTTGCCCAATCATACATCTCTTTACTATCTGTTAAAATCATACCACCCTTACCAATAGGAAGTCGTTTTTTAATCTGAAAAGACATAACTTGTATAGAATCTTCTATATACATACCTCTTTGAAATCTAACTGCACTATCCCATACATTAGTAGGTTTAATTCGATAAACCCCACTCCAACTTATATCCTCAAATCTAATTTTAAATCCATTTACTTTTGCAACCATTGGTGGTGATACATAACATCTTGATGGAAATGTTAAAACATCACCCTGTTTAATTTTTCCATTAATTAATGACCATTGTAAACCTAACATAATCCCATCTGTACAATTATCAATTGCTAATGCATAAGGTGCTCCAGTATAATCTGCCATTTTTTTCTCAAACATCCATATTATTTCCCTGGGGTCATCCCAAGTATAACCTCTTTTTTGAAGCTCGGATAATTCTGATCTCTGCCACTCTTCTGGCAAATGACCTAAAGGCCAAGGATTATAATTAGTTTCTAACTCTTTACTACTCATATTTATATACCTCTATTTTTTAAATCTGTAAACAACATATCTATATAATTTTCATCCATATCTAAATTAGTATACTTATCAATTATACTAATAAACTCTTCTCCATGTTTATGAAAATCAAAGTCTCTTCTAAATCTTTTAATATGCCTTAATTTATGTGGTTGCCATGCCCACTCTAAAAATCTTATAACTAAATCATCCACAATATTTAAACCAAAAACATCCACATTCTCTGGATCAAATGCAACTGGTTTAGGAATTGATTGTACCCATAATCTATCCAATGCAAACTTTAAGTATTTTTTATCTACATCAATTGTTACCCCCTGATGATTAATACTATATGGAAAATCATCCATTATATCAAACCTAAAATTCAGTCTATCACCAGTCTGATTATTTGGTGAGATTATATCAACATGATTTCTAATACCTTTTTTTGTAGTTTTAATCATATAACCATCATCTTTTAAATATTCTAATCTATCTAATATTATATCTGTTAATTTATTTCTATCTCCACAAATAATATCCATATCATCATAATCAAAATAATCTGGAAACCAATCTTCACTTTTAATAACTGCATAATTATCCAATCCCTTTAATACTTCCAAAACATCTATTAAATTAGAAAATCCTTTATGTTTAAAAACTCCTTGAACTACCTCTATTTGAGCTTCAGTTTTTCCTTGAACTTTTAAACATACTAATCTATGATCTCCATCCCAAGATTCATATCTATCTCCTTCTTGTTTTACTCTAATATAATCAGTACTATAATCTCCTTCTAAATACTTAAAATTATAGGCAAAATTCTGATACTCAACATCTGTCATATATCCTGCTTTTGCTCTTCCTAACCTTTGCATTCTATCATAATACTCTGCATATTCATTTGAATTTTCAGTTAAAAGTTTATAATGTGGTGTATTCTCCATTTTATATGGATTAACAATCCCATTATCATCAAATAATCTTATATAAATTTTATCTAAACTAATAGTATCTATCATAACTCTTTTTTAGTACACTCCATATTTAAACTAATTAATATTCCTTAAAACCCATATATACTGATTCCATTTTCCTTTTTGCTCATACCAAAAAACTATTTCCCAACCTTCAATTAACATAGGCCATCTAATTTCACCATAAGCTCTATGTGCATTCCATAATATTTCATCTTCCCCCTTAAAATCATCAGGTGCTGGTTTACCACCTTTACCTAACGGGACCATCAAAATTAAATAACCATCATCAATTAACATAGTTTTTAATATGGACATTGATTTAATATCTCCATTCGGATCAATCGTATCCCCATACCTTCCCAATCCACTATGTTCATAAGTTGAAAAAGAACAAGCCACTTCAAACTTTTCTATATTATCAATATCTTCATAAGTAATTGATTTTATTTTTTTAACTTTATCAGTAACAACTATAAGATTATATTCAAGTATAGTAACAGAATTTGCTTTAGCATGTAAACAAGCTCTCTCTATAACAGCTCCATTTGTAGAACCTACTACTAAAACATTTTTTTCTTTTACATATTTATTCAAAGCTTCCATAGTCTCTTTACCAAGTTTATAATTTTCACTCTTATCAAGAGGTACAGGACTATCCGTATTTATTTGGAAATTTCCTCCTTGAGCTACATTTTGATCCTTATAATAATTAAAGTTAATATTAACTTTATCGTTCATACTAAATTCTTTTTGAATTTCCTCAGATAACCAACCAAATCTAGGAGGAGCTTTTATAGTTTTTGATTTCACTTTGAACATTCCACATTTAAACTAATTAATATACCCCTTTCCTTATCCATATGAGGAAGAAATGATTGAGAATGATCATCAAATTCCGAATGTTCTGTTTCTCTCCAACTATATTTATGAATATTTTTCATCCCAACTGATTCTAATAATTCTGTTAAACTATCTAAATCATAAACTGTCTTATGATATACTGTTTGTGGTTCTATTCCAATTTCATAATCTGTATCTAGAGTTACTTTATCCATATTCATTTTCCCATAAAGTGGTCCCAAAAAAGATTCTAATTTATATTCTTTCTTCCAAAGATATAAAATAACCATAGTTTCAAAATCTGGTACTGCTAATCTTAATACTCCACCAGGTCCACCTGGAGGATATTTTAAAACTCTTCTCCATTCAGATAATACTTCAACTGCTTCTTCTCTATCAAAATATTCAAGTAAATGAGATGCGTATATTAAATCAACCGATTCATCTTCAAATGGTAATCGAGTAACATCATGTGAATGTAAATGTGGAAAATCTCCACCATCAATATGAACCCAATCTTCACCAAAATCTCTCTCTCCACAACCTAAATGTAATTTAACTTTACTCATCTAAAAAAACCTTATCATTTTCCTGTCCTTTATAAGGACCTGTTTTGTATTCATAAACTAAAGTGCCATCTTCTAAAATCAAATATGTATGTCCACCACTCAAAGTAACACTACAATCACCAGCTTCTAATATAGGTTTTTCTAATAATGTTCCATCAATATCATATAAATGACATTCTACTTTACCTTTAATAACTACCCAAGATTCTTGTGCAATAACTTTATCTTCTCCGTCTTTCCAAATGTGTTGGTGTGGTTTAAATGTATGTCCTTCATCCATATTGAGAGCAGACAACTGAATAAATTCATCTTCTCCTACTACATCTCGTCTATGTCCATCTTCTATCGTATAAAATTCATCTACTATATGAATGATATGTAATAACTCAGCTGGATCTACTTTTGAATAAATATATTTCATACCTTTATTAACTCCTTTTCATATGTATTCAACTTTTCAATATAAATTGTAAAAATTTCATACTCCATTTCTCCAACTTCACCACTTGCAGATATAACTTGACTTAAATTATTTATAAATCCACTATGTTCATCTTTCCACTCTCTAGCATCAAACTCTATAATAATATCATTATCTTTATCATCGGTAATTGACTTAACTCTATCTTCTAAATCATATAAAGTATTATCTTTCTCATCTTTTATATAAGAATCAATAACATTACTTTCAAGATCTGTATAAACAGTAGAACACCAAGGTTCAATTTTTGATAAAAAATCAGCAGTACAATTCTTAACAACAAACCCAACATTATACTTTGGTGGTATAATAGGATACATCATTTCATCATGCATAACAAAGTGCCCCCATTTTCTAACAAAGTTTCTAGTACTTCTAATATTCTGTTTTAACCACTCATCACTTTCTCTGCCCTTCATAAAAACCTGTCCATCTGGATTACGTTTCGCTCCATCCTTAAATCTTGAACCTCTACTAGTCATATGATATACAAAACCTTCCCAAGTTTGAATCAATTCATATCCTGCCAAAACAAACCGATTGAATATATCTGAATCTTCTTTTGATTGTGGAGCGTATAATGGGTCGTGTCCGTTTATCTCTTGAAAATCTGATTTATATATAGCCCAAGGTGCAAATATACCCTTTGTTGTTTTAGCGAAATTATAATCTGTTCCATGTTCTAATTGAAGTGTAGTAACTTTTTTTAATAACTCTTGTTCTTTAAATTCTTCAGGTTCTATTCCACAATCTTCTATTATCTTTTCTGGACCATCTGGATGTAATGGTGGTTCTATTCTTGTAGCACTCACTACCTTACCTGGTTCTAAATGTTTCAACACTGCTTCATCCATACCAGGACAAGCATACATATCAGCATGGTATATCATCACAATATCATTGGTGGCGTAATCATTTACGAGAGTATCATATAAAATTGTATGTCCGAGTCGTGTAGGTCCTTCATTTCTATGGATTTTTACATTGTAATCTTTATCTGCAATCTCTTCCATCCATTCCCAAGTTCCATCGTCTGAAAAGTCATCTGCCATACATATCTCATGTCTATATCCCAAATTCTTACGAATACTATTATATGACCATTTAAGATACTTTAAATTAGTCCTACTTGGTTGTATAAAACTAATACATTTTGATGAATCTATTTTTTCTTTATGTTTCATTAAAAACCTATATAACTTTTCTGGTTTTACCTTAGCGTTATGTTTATAAATATAAGGTAATTCTTTTAAATCATAAACTGATTCTAGATCAATAAGACTCAATTCTCCATCCACTTCAATTATATTTATTGGAACAAAGTCATAATAAAACAGGTTAGTACTTATTATAGTATCTTTTAAAAGCGTCAGGAAACCCTCAGGAATCACCTCAAAATCGAATTCTGAGTGTGATAATAACTTACCCGCTTTAGTTACATAACCAGTTATTTCATTACCACTATAAATTAATCCAACAAGAGCAGAAGATAATTTATCAAAAAACCCAGCTTCATATGCAGTTATAAAATTCTCTCTTCTAATATAATCCCGATGAAATATTTTATAATAGAGTTTGTTCTTCTTATCCCAATAAACTGACCTACCGTGATTTATACCTTCAACAACTCTATCTGCTTTATTTAAAACTATAGCACAATCTTTTAAATCTAAACTACTTAGTTGTATTATTTCCATTGTTTCTCCCAATTAGCTCTCCAAGCCTTTTCTGTATAACTTGAATTAAATCTTTTTCTTATAGTATCACTACATAAGTCATAAAAATCTTCACTCTCTTTTAATCTTTTACCCAACTCAACTGCCTTTTCTACATCACCAACCTCAACTGTAGTCAATGGATGTAATATTTCTTGTGTATCCAATCCTTTATATCCAATACAAGGTATTCCATGAAATCCACAATTCATAGCAAATGTTCCCGCAGCATGTGTTCTCATTAAATGAACACCTATGTTAAACTGACTAAGTGCTGTAATCCATTCTCTCCAATTCATATAAGACATATACTTAATATCTTCAATTGCATCCTCTTGAGGTTGTTTTCTGCCCATAGATGGGGCCCAAATTGGATCACCTATTTCTCTCGCTACAATATAAGAATCAAATCCACTATACCAACTTACAAAGTTTCCACCAATCATAGTTGCATCTCCCCATTCACTTCTTGATACTAAATTATATGGTATCATCAAACTTCTCATCACTCTTACATCTTTACAACCCAAACCTCTATAATAATTTACATCACTTTCATTATGACAGTAAACCCAATCAGCTTCCATCAAACAATTATAATAATGAAACTGTTTATCTATCTCATAATCTTGGAAATACCAATGTGGGCCTTCTTGCATTACTGCCACCTTATCACAACAACCTCTGATATAATCCAAACTAACCTTTGGATTTTCCTTTGGTATAATCACAATACCTAAATCAAATTGTTCTTTTGGTCTAGCATGTAAACTACACATCGGTGCATCCAATGCCAAACACCAAGCAACTTCCGTTCTTGAATTTGGAAAATTTCTGGGATATTTTTTATTATCACCCGTTTCTGAGAAGAATGCTACCTTCATTAGGCCTCCTATAGCTATACAATTCCTTATAAATTCTTAGTATCCAATAATTGGCATCTCTATCCAATTCCGTATTTTTCGGTATTGCATTAAAATGATAAACCCATCCCGAATTATATAAATTAATTAAATCATCTTCCCACCAACAACCTTCACCAACATATAATAAATTTTTTCTCCATAAATCCGATAAATTATAACATTGTGGTAAAATCTTTACATCAATATTATGTTCTACTAACATAAAATTGAGAATAGTTTGGTCTGTTGCTGTTCTAAGTTCCTTAATTGTTTCAATAATTTTATCCTGGTTCTCTAAATAATAACCTTTCATTTCTGAAAAAAAATCTTTGTGTGTTTCATTTACAATTTGAAATCCACCATTTATATAATTCCAAGGTTTTATTCTTTTACCTTCAAATAAAATATCACCAAATCCTCTGATACTTCTCATTACCCATTCATAATCACCATTATTCATTACTCCACAATATTTTCTATCTGTTTCGGTAAAGAAATTGGGGCAATCTGGATGTACAATTGTATCTGCATCAACCATTAATATCTGATCATACTCAATTTTATTAGCATCTAAAATATCAAACAAATAATATCTTTGCCATGTTATCTTCATTTGTTCAATTGGAAATAATAAATCTTCCCATACTAATAATTCACAATCATATAAATCACACCAGTTACTCCAACTGTCTATTGAATAATGATAAGAATTATTTCTTCCATTACCCAAATCAATATTTGGTATAAACACTACATTCTTCATATATAATCATACCCCAATTGATTTAAAGAATACTCATGAAAAGGATATCCCTTATAACTTTCCATTTCAAAAAAGTTTTTAATCCCTTTCCAATCAGCCATATC
>PBZO01000013.1 GCA_002731115.1 Candidatus Pacearchaeota archaeon | reverse complement strand
CGTTAAAAATCTCCAGTCGGGTCTCTTAACAGCGATTATCCGGAAAATCCCTTGCAGGAATTTTCCCAAATTGGCTACGCCAACTTTGGATAATCGCGATGTTAGTTTCAATTGCAAATTCTCTTAAATTAGTATAATAAAATAAAATTTTTTGACCTTTTTAGGTGACTTTAACTTTACAGCTCATATTTCCGAAACATTTAAATAACCCATTTTCTCTATGTTTTTATAGATTCTAAAAAATATTTTACAAAATATTATTAAAAATGGATGCTGAATTAAAAAATTTAATCTTGAAAACAGGAACAACTATCCTTGGAATTGTTTGTAAAGAAGGAGTTGTAATGGCTTCTGATAGACAAGTTACTTTGGGGGATATGAGTGTTGCAGATAAGAATTTTAGAAAGACAAATAAAATTAATGATTATCTAGTTGTTTCTTGGGCAGGGAATGCTTCAGATGCTCAGAGACTTTCAAAATTAATTGCGGCAGAATTAAGATTAAAAGAATTAAAATCTCGTTCAAGGCCAACAATAAGACAAGCAGCAAATTTAGTGGCATCTATATCCTTTTCTAATATTAGGCAACCCTCAATGATCCCGAGTATTGTTGCAACTTTTGTTGGAGGATTTAATGAGGATGATGGTGAGGAACTCTATAATATTGGTCCTGACGGCTCTAT
Source organism: Candidatus Pacearchaeota archaeon (assembly GCA_002731115.1). Taxonomy (GTDB): domain Archaea; phylum Nanobdellota; class Nanobdellia; order Pacearchaeales; family GW2011-AR1; genus NP1466. The sequence continues at coordinate 26,106 of PBZO01000013.1, read as the reverse complement.
TATCAAAGTAGAAGATTATTATTCAATGGGTAGTGGATCTAAATTTTCTATAGGACTCTTAGAAAGGCAATATAAAAAAGGGATGAGTCTAAAAGAAGGAGTAGAATTAGCAAAAGAGGCTATAAAATCATCAACTCAAAGAGATATTGCCTCAGGATATGGAATTGATATTTTTACAATAACAAAAAGTGGGATTAAAAGAGTAGTGGAGCAGGAAATTACTCCAGAATACAAATAAGTATTATTCTGAAATTAAAAAAAGAAGATGGACATTCTAAAAAAAATAACTGATAGGTTTAAGGATAAGATAACTGATGCTAGTTTTGAAGGAGCAAATATAGTTCTTTATACTAATAATGAAAAGTTTTTTAAGGAAGGAGAAGGAAAAATAAAAGAAATAGTTAATGAAATTAAAAAGAGAATTGAATTAAGGTCAGATCAGAAAATTCTCTTAGAAAAAGAGAAAACAGAAGAAGAGATTAGAAAAATTGTTCCAAAAGAAGCAGATTTAACAAACATTATTTTTGATTCTCATAGAAGTGTTGTAATAATTGAAGCAAAAAAACCTGGACTGGTGATTGGGAAACAAGGAATAATTTTAGATGAAATTAGAAAGACTACATTATGGTCTCCACAGATTCAGAGGTCTCCTGCAATAAAGAGTAAGATTACAGAAAATATAAGAGAAGTTTTATATGCAAATAATAATTATAGAAGAAGATTTCTTAATTCAATTGGGAAAAAAATATATAATGATTGGAATCCTGAAAAAACAGAAGGATGGATTAGACTTACTTTTTTAGGTGGAGCAAGACAAGTTGGAAGAAGTTGTATTTTAATTCAAACAAATAATCCAAAAATCCTTGTTGATTGCGGGATAGATGTAGCTTCACAGGGTAAAAATAAATTTCCTAATTTTGATATACCTGAATTTAATATAGATCAATTAGATGCAGTAATTATTAGTCATGCACATCTAGACCATGTTGGATTAGTTCCTTACTTATATAAGATGGGATATAAAGGCCCTGTTTATCTTACTCCTCCAACAAGAGATATTGCAGCATTATTGGCATTAGATTTTATTGGGGTTGCATATAAACAAGCAGCAAAACCCTTGTTTAGTTCAAAAGATATTAAGGAAATGGTAAAACATAGTATTTGCCTGAATTATAATGAAGTTACTGATGTAACATCAGATGTTAGACTTACTTTTTATAATGCAGGTCATGTATTAGGGAGTGCAATGGTTCACCTAAATATTGGAAATGGCTCACATAATCTACTTTATACAGGGGATTATAAATATTCAAGAACCCGTCTTTTAGATCCAGTTGTCACAAATTTCCCAAGAGTAGAATCAGTAATAACTGAATCAACTTATGGTTCAAAAAATGATGTTCTTCTTCCAAGAAAAGATACAGAAAAAAAATTCATTCAAATGGTTAAGGAGACAATTGAAAAAAAGGGTAAAGTTTTAATACCTGAATTAGGATTAGGACATTCACAAGAAACCCTCTTAAGAATAGAAGAAGCAATGAGAATAGGAGAACTTCCAAAAGTTCCAATGTATGTTGACGGAATGATTTGGGATATTAATGCAATACATACAGCTTATCCTGATTTTCTAAGTAATAGAATCAAATCTCAAATATTTCAAGATAATAATCCATTTACATCCGAGATATTTTCAAGAGTAGGATCTCCTCAAGAAAGAAAAGAAGTAATTGAAGGGGGACCATGTATTGTTATTGCAACATCAGGTATGCTTGTTGGAGGGGCATCTGTAGAATATTTAAAACATTTTGCAGAAAATAAGGATAATTTGATGATTCTTAGTTGTTATCAGGGACCTGGTTCTATTGGACGTCAAATACAGGATGGAGAAAGAGTTATTTTATTTGAAGATGAGGGAGGAAGAAGAAAAATTAATATAAATATGAGAGTAGAAATGTTAACAGGTTTGTCTCCCCATGCTGGACGAAATGAATTAATTTCTTTTTTTAATCATATAAGACCAAAACCAAAGAGAATAATAGTTGATCATGGAGAAGTCTCAAAATCTTTAGATTTAGCATCTTCATTGTATAAACTTAATCATGTAGAAACAAATGTTCCAAGACCACTCGAAACCTTAAGGTTGAAATAGTTAAAACTTTAAAAACTTATTTTTCTATTTTTATATTATGAAACATAATCTAAAAATAACTGCTGTATTATTAATAATGTTTATTATTACCCAGTTTATTGGACTTTATGTTGTTAATTATTATCTTCAAGAGGATAAAGAACTTCCTTATGGAATGCAGAGTCCTAAAATAGAAAAAGAAAAAGATTTTTATAATTTGTTCCCATTAATAATTATAGCATTTATAATTGCAATTTCTTTGTTATTTTTATTAACTAAATTTAAAGCAGAAATTTTCTTGAGATTATGGTTTTTTATTGTAGTTATAATTGCATTAGGATTAACTTTTAATACATTTTTTCCAGGGACAAAATATGCCTCATTAATTGTTTTAATTATTGCTCTTCCTTTAGCATATATAAAAATTTACAAAAGAGAATTCTTAATACATAACCTTACAGAATTATTTATTTATCCGGGGATTAGTGCTGTTTTTGTACCAATACTTAATATCTGGACAATAGTTATTCTTTTAATATTAATCTCAATTTATGATATATGGGCTGTTTGGCATTCTGGAATAATGCAAAAAATGGCAAAATATCAGATAAATAAGCTGAATATTTTTTCTGGTTTTTTTGTTCCATATATCTCTAAGAAACTAAAACTAAAATTGAAAAGAATGAAAGGATCAAAGAAAAAGGGAATAAAAGTTAATATTGCAATCCTCGGGGGAGGAGACGTAGTATTCCCAATAATTACTGCAGGGGTTATGTTGAAGACTCTGGGATTTTTAGGAGCATTATTTGTTATAATTGGTGCAACTCTTGGTTTAAGTTATCTATTCTTTTTTGCAGAAAAAAAGAAGTTTTATCCAGCAATGCCCTTTATTAGTGCAGGAATTTTTGCAGGGATTATTTTAAGTTATTTAGTTTTATAAGGAGATGCTACCATAATTTGAATCATTGATTGATTTAATTAGTTCTTTCATAAATCCTGGTCTTAATGGTTCTATTTTTGAAATAAAAGAAAAATTTACTATTGTAGGAATCTTTTCCTCAAGTTTTGCATAAGGGATATTTCTTCCCTCTCTATCAAGAAGATTTTCGTGAGTTATTGCTGGTCTCAAAAGAAGATATTCATCCTTAATTTCATAAAGAACTCCTAAAGTATCATGATTATTAGAATATACTCTTACTTCTCTTCCCTTATATATTTCATATTGATTTTTATCAGTCTTGTCATCACGGTTAAAACCAGCTTTGTTTCCCATGATTTATCTAGTGTGGATGTTATTTATAAACCTTTCTAGTTTGTTTCTACTTTCAAAAGACAACATAATCCAAAGATTTATAAACTAATCCTTAATCAATATCTTAGTAGTAGAAATTAAAATGTTAATAAAACAAGAATTAATAAAGAAAGTTAGAGATTACTTTAACTTGAATATTTATGAAACAAAAGTATGGTTGGCTTTACTTGGAAAAGGAATCGCAACAGCAGGAGAGGTTGCAACTATCTCAGGAGTTCCAAGATCAAGAACCTATGATGTTTTAGAAAGTTTAGAAAAAAGAGGATTTGCAATAGCAAAACTAGACAAACCAGTTAGATTCATAGGTGTTAAGCCAAAAGTAATTCTTGAGAAATTAAAGAATAATGTAAGATCTGAAGCAGAAGAAAAGATAGTTGACCTTTCAAAAGTAAAGGAAACAGAAGAATTTACAAAAATAGAGTCATTATATAAATTAGGGATGGCTCCTGTAAAAAAAGAAGATATCTCAGCATCATTAAGAGGAAAATCAAATATTACTAATCATTTAAAGGAGATTTTGCAAAATGCAGGAAAAGAGGTAATAATGTGTGCAAATGTAAAAGATATTGCTTCAAAAGCTAAATTATTTAGTCAAACATTTGAGAATCTTAGAAAAGCAAATGTAAAAACAAAAGTAGCTTTATCAGGAGATAGTAAACTAATAAAAGAGATGTCAGGTAAATTTCAGATGAACTTTAAGAAAATTAATATTAATGCTAAATTTTTCATAATAGATAGAAAAGAAATATTATTTTACTTATCAGAGGATGCTAATGGTGAAGAAATTGCTATTTGGCTTAATTCTCAATTCTTCTCAGAAGCTTTTGCAACATTGTTTGATAATGTCTTGGGACGAGAAAGATGAAATTCATTCAAAACATTTCAAGCGACGAAAGAGTTAGATTTTGAAGTTGATAATCAACTATATCAAGTAAATAAACCTATCAAATAATCTTCAAATTCTTAATATACATCTCATTTATTTTTCTATTATTTTTATTTTTCCAATCTAAAATAAATTTCTTAATATTAAATGTAATCTTTTCTTTTGCATAAATTCTATTTTTCTTAACAAAAATATTTTTGTGTCTCTTCTTAAATTCTTTTACATTTTTCTCTTGTTTTATATTAGGTCCTTCATATAAAATTTCTTCTTTAGATTTCACAACAAAAAAACATTCTGCAGATTTTTTCTGATTATATGAAAATCCCTTATTTTTAATCAAAAAGAATTTTTCAATTTCTTTTGTCAGATGATTATAAAATTTTAATAATTTAGTTCCAGCAACATCTCCTTCTTGTTTGATTGTATTTATATTAATTAAGATAAATTCTAACTTATTTTTAATTGCATTTTTCCTTATTTTATCTAAATTTATCTCCCTAACTTTAAAAGATTTTAAACTGGGATTCCTTAAAAAATCTCTACAATTTTTCTTAAACTTTTCAAATGTTTCGTGTGATAATGCAGCCAAAGCATTTCTTTGTTTATATGTTGGATCAATTAAGATAATCGGAGATTTTAATTTTGAATTATTCATATCCATTAAGACATCTTGTTTATTTTTATAATGTTTTTCAATATCAATAATAACTCTATCTTTAATCTTTTCAATATTCTTTATAAATTTTAAGAAACTTCCATAATGATAAATTAACAATTCTAGGGAATATCCTGAAAATCCTTTAATATAACTTTCAGCACCATAACATTTATTTGCATAACAAAAGGCTTTTGCAAGTCTTATTTCATCCAGAATTTTCTTTGATTTTAGTTTTTGATTTATATATTTAACATGAGAATATGACAAGTCAGTAATGTTTCTGGCTTCTTTAGGATTCTTAACTTTTATTACAGGGATTATCTCTAGATAGAAAGCTGGATTTAATTTAATATTGAAATAATCTCTTGATCCATGAATTATTGATGATTTTGTGAATCCTTTAATGATTTTATGTGTTAAATTTGATATTTTATTATCCTTGTATTTTTCATCAAATCTAATAAAGATATCAACATCATATATATCCTTCTTTATCAAGGTATTCTTTGCTAAACTTCCGCCAACAAAAACCTCTGCATTTATCTTAAGTCTTTTTTTAAATTCCCTTAGAAATTTATTAAGATCTTCTTTAATCTTATCCAAATCATGTTTAGAAGGTGTTACTTCTTCTAAAACTTCTTTTAGAATAGAATTAATCTTTTTTCTCATTTGGATCGACGATTTCTTTTAAATCTTTTCTTAATGTTGTTGATAAGTCAATTATATATTTTCCTTCTTCAAGTTTGTAAATTAATGGTCTATCTTTTCTAAATAAATTAACTATATCAATTTCAAATTTTCCTGAACCAATAGCTCTAACAGATTCTATATCTAATATTACTGGTGCATCTTCATCAGTGATTCCTGCCATTTCTCTTATATCACTTTCAACTTTTTTTCTGTCTTGTTCAGGTATTTCAACAGGTTTTTCTTTAATTTTCTCTAATTGTTCTTCTCTTATGTAAAAGAAAAAATGACTTCCACAATCAGCACATCCTTCTATTATTTCCTTACTTCCTACAGGAATAATCTTAGAACACTTGGTACATTGATGAGCCATATAAAAATAAAAAGAATAGAGTATTTAATATTTTCTGAAATTTCTTAAGATTCTTTATTAATTAGAGATTCAACTCTCTATTTCTAAGGATTTATATACTATCTATTTAATAACAACTCAATCCTTTTAGGATTTCTTTTCATTTCTTTTACAATAGTTGCAGGTCCAATAATTGTAATTGCACCTAAATCCCCACCCGAAAGAGCATTTGCAAGTCCCATTTTCATTTTTCTAAGAAATCCTTCTTTTTTATTACCAGAGATAACTGCAAGTTCTATTCCTTTAAAATTCCTAACATGTCCAATCATCGCCATAGTGTCTTCAATTAATCTTGTTTCTTCTTCAGGTTCCAATTTTCCTTGTAAGATTAAGATATTATTTCCTAGGACAATTCCTAATATCCTTCTAATTCTCTGATTATCATCTAAATTTCTAATTTCAGAATAAGGTAAGAATTGAATTGCAAATCCTTTTATCTTTCCCAAATTTCTACCTCTTTTTTTCTTTATCATTTTAATATATATTGCAAAACATACTTTTTAACTTTTACTTAACCTTCTTTGAAAGCTTAAAGATTGATTCATAAAACTCCTCCAAGTTTTCTCCTTGTTTAGCACTTATTCCTATAGCATCATATTCAGAAAATGCTGCTTCTATTTTTTTGATATTTGATTTTTTCTTATCAATCTTATTAGCAACAATTAAAATAGGAATTTTTCTTGCAACTAAATTTCCTATTATTGTTATATTAACTTGGTTGTAAGGGTTCTCTGTTGAGTCTAGTACAACTACAACTACATCCATATCATCAAGCCATTTTATACTTTCTATTACTCCCTGTGTTGCCTCTTTTGCTCTTTTTTTGGCATCTTTCTTCTTAATTTTGTATTTTAAGAATTCTTCATAATCTATTTTTGTAGCAATTCCAGGTGTATCAACCATTTTAAAAACCAGCTTTTTACCCTTAAATTCTATTTCAACTTTTTCCTTAAATTGGACATGTCTTGTTTCATGAGGGACATTACTAACACTTCCCAATTCTTCACCAGTGAAATCCTTACAAATTCTATTTGCAAGAGTTGACTTTCCTGCATTTGGAGGACCATAAAAACCTAGTTTTATCTGTTTATTATTCTTGAAGATACTAGAAAACATTCTTTTAATAAAATTTTTAAATATTTTTATTACCATATTATAAATTTGTAACTTAAGTTTATAAATATTTCAGTGATTTATTTATATAATAGAGAATAAATTAAAATCTTCTTATTTTATTAGTCTCCTTTATTGGAAGATTTTCATTTTTAACTTGTTTTCTAGGAATATTTTTATTTTTAAAGACACTTAATAGTTTATCAATTGGAACTTCAAACATTCCTGTTCTTTTTCCAGAATATTTTCTCATTACATAGGATATTTGTTCTGATTTCCATTTAGATTTTTTTAGTTTACTAATAATTTCATTGTCTTTCATTCCTTTCTTTTTTGAGTTCCCAATATATGATACTAAATTATACAAGTTATTTCTATTCTTGAATAAATAATTTTCATATTTTCTTTTATACCATTCTTGCATTATTATATATACTACAAATACAATAAAGATTAATAGAAATAAGACCAAAATAAAGATTATCCATTTTGATTTTTTACTATCTTCTCCAGATAATTCTTCTCCAGATAATTCTTCTCCAGAGAGTACCAATCTGTTAATTCCTGGAGAGATAAAGAGGGGGAGATTATTAAAATCAATATCTTCTGTTGTTGAAAAGACTATTTCTTCTTGAGGTTCTTTTAAATTAATATAAATATACCCTGATTCTTTTTTATCCCCATAATTCTCCTTAAATCTAAGATTTTCTAATTCTCTAAAAATTATATATGAATCATAATTCAATTCATTTTTTTCCTTTATTCTTAATTCAAAGATGTTCAATAAAGGATTTATTTCTCCATTATAATTTGCAGATATTTCTTTGAAATTGATTTTTGTATCTATATTTCCCTGATTCCATGAAAGAATTGCATTAGAGTATCCTTCTTTTTTACTAGTATTATAATTATCTCCACTAATTGCTTTTAAAACATCTAGGTTAATATTGTCTTTATCTGGATAAAATAGGGCCAAATCGGTAGTGGTTTTAGTTGTTGCAATTGATCTTGGGAAATTTAAATCTAATAAATCAATAAAGATATTTATATAATCTTCATCAGATGAGGCAATAGAATATCTCTTTTGAATACTCTCTATCTTATCTTCAATACTATCTATCCCCAATACTTTATTTAGAGAATCTTGATAAAATACAGGAAGATTATTAATTTGTGATTTTACATTATTTATATTTTCTAATCTACTTTCTAGAGTAGTATTAACTGCATCTATTGGGGGTTTTACATCTATATTAAATACCTTATGAGAACTTTTATCATTTGAATCCACTATAGTTATTTTTAAATCAAACTTTCCTGTAGATTTGTAAGTATAACTTGCTTTGTTTACATCATTTTTTATAATATCTCCATTTCCAAAATCCCATTCATAATTAATTATATCTGCATCAGAAGTTATTATAACACTAAATTCAGTAAGATATGCTGCCATGGCTATCATAGGAGTTATAGATATTATCTCTGGAATTTTTTCAATAGTTACTTCTTCTGAAAAGATTTTTTTGTCATTTAGACTTAATGCGAATGTATAATCTCCATATACATCTAAAATAGAAAAATTACCATTATTCAGACTTACTTTTTGAAATTCAGAGTTTACTTTTGAAGGAATTTCAGTTAAGTCATAAAATCTGTTTTCTGTTACCTCTCCAGAACTCCTTATATGATCTACTTTTAAATTATCTATTGTTATTGTTTGACCTTCTTGAGCAATAATCTTTATAGGGATAATACATTCATTTGAACAATCAAGGCTTCCATATCTTTCTATAATATAGTCTTTAATTGATTCTCCAAGTGATTCTATATTTTGTAATGAGTTGGATATATCTTTTGTTCCAAAACTATCAAACATTTTTCCCACGGTAAATATATTATATGCTGCAGCTTCAGATCTAACAGGGTATCCATAAAAACCACATCCTTCCTGATTAGAGTATCCTTTTATTTTATATTCTCCTTCCATTTCATTAGAATTAATACAAATATAATGGTCTTTTGATTCTGTAACTAAATAATCTACATCACAAGATATTTCTCCACCTTCATTAGATGCATCTTCTAGTTTACAATTTGCATCTTGAATTTCATTTCCAGAATTATCATAAAGAGACATTGTTATTTCTTTATTTCCACTTATTTTTTTAACCCATGCACCAAGTTTAAATCCGGGAGATTCGCTAAGTTCTATTTTTTGACAATAAGGAGTAACTCCTAAGATATATTCTTCGGTATTTGCATTTTCATCAAAACACCCATTTCTTCTTAGAAAAGAACAACTTGCATCAATTACTTTATCATTTCCAATATCAATCTTTCCATTATTAAAGAAATCTATTTTTAATTGATTATAACAAGATGTTGCTACATCGCTTTCGATATCAAATTCTACTGAAGTTATATCAATAAGATTCTCATTAAATTTAAATCCAATAATTTCTGATTCTCTAGGATTCAAGTTAAAGGTCTTTGTTGTTTTCTCGCTAGTTGCAGAATAATCAGATAAACATTCTATTGTGCTACATGTATATTTATAATCTTTATTCCTATCTAAGAAATCAATTAAATTTATTGAATTATTATTTGAATCTTCTAAAATAGAATTGGCAAGTTCATTATCTAAGCTTATATTTAACCAGCCTCTAATATTTTCAGAAGGCCTATATTGTTTATCAATTGAATAAGATAAATCTCCAATTTCAAAATTAGCAGAGATTATCCCGGTAAATAAGACTATAAATAATATAATAAAATATTTTAATTTCATTTTCTATGTTGGTAAATTAAACTTTCTTGTTTTTTTAAAATTATATGAATTAATATTGTTAAGATAAATGTCATTATCATATTATAAATTCCAAAAAATGGAAGTCTAACTTCTATAGGACAAGGAAGAATTCTAATTCCCTCAGAACATTTTTCAGATACTCTAATACCAGAACTATCTTTGAAATCATAATGCCACATTCCTTCATCAAGATTATAATCATCTCCTCCAGAATTATCAAAGTTATTGTCTTCACCCCATTCCCAATTACTTTTCCAAGAATAAGTTAAAAGCCCATCTTCACAATCATCATTAGTGTCTTCAGTATAAGCGCACTTGCCTATTGTTAGATAATCTTCCCAACTTTCTGCTAGACTATTGCATTTTGATGTATCAAGAATGCAATTTGTACAAGATAATTCCCCGCCAGTAAAGGGATTAAAACTAGAACAACTAAAACTTCCTATATCTCCTTCACATTGTTCTCCAAGATTTACAAAATCATTACCGCAAATACCAACATCCCCTCCAATACAGTTTGTTGTATTAAGAATGCAATTTGTACAAGATAATTCTCCCCCCGTAAAAGAAGAATTAAAATCAGAACAACTAAATCCATTTAGATTTCCATCACACTGCTCACCAACATTAACAACTCCATCTCCACAAATAGGAGATTTTGTTGCTTCCCAACTAGAACTACATGCATCATTCCAATCACATGCGCAATTTATAAAAGGATTATTACAATCTATATTTTCTGAAACACTATCTTCTGCAACTCCGCAAAAATCAAGTCCACATTCTTCTTCTCCATAATCTGAACAACTAATTACAAGTGAACAATCTCTTGTTTCTATAATTGTTAAATTTAAATCATTACTTGCTACTTCATTAGCAGTAAAATAAAAATTTTCTAAATCTCCTTCAAGAAAACTATTTTTTGCTATATTTATATCTTCTTCAGTTATTATCCAGAGAAGATTTATATTACTATTATTATCAACAAATCCTGTTAATGTTCTAATAAAATCATCTCCAATAGCATCATATTCATAAAGATTAAAATCAATCTCCTCCCCTTCGGGTAATTGAGTATTTTCTAAGACCATAAAAACACTAGTATCTCCTAACTTAACTTCTAATTCATTTACAAATACTTTATCAGTGTCTGCAAAATAAGCTACTTGTGGTTTTTCACAACTTTCCCCCTCACAATAAAATCTTGGGTCACATCCACCACAAGATTTTGTTTCAGTTGAATCTTCAGAACAATCACTTCCTCCACATGATGGTGCTGGATTATTACAACTTCTAGTTCTTGTTTGTGTTCCATTACATTCTGAAGAGCATTCACTCCAATCACTCCAAGAAGACCAACCTCCGTTTACAGGAGAACAACAAGCATGAGTATTACATGATTGAGTTTGTGATCCCCCACAACCATCTGTTCTAGTCTGAGTTCCTCCTCCACAAGATGCAGAACAACCACTCCAGGAGCTCCATGAAGGAGAGCAATCCTGCTCATAAATTTTAAATCTAGCACGAGCAGCCATATAAGCTCCACAAACGTCTTTTACCTGGATAGTTACACTACTTGCTCCAGTAACATCAACAACTTCATTTTGCCAATCCTCCGCACAACCTGCACCACAATTAGTACAAGAGCCCCAATCATTCTTATTATAACTTCCCACACTTATACTTCCTTCATCATCCTCCTTAAAATAAATCAATTCCACTTTATATGTACTACTTGATATAGGGAGATTTACGGTTGCAGAACATGTAGCACCCCCATTAATAGGATTACTAGGACTTGCACCAGGTACATAACCGGCATCACATAACCAACCCGTATCCCATACATAAGAGCTAGCTTCAGATAATGGAATAAATAATAAAACAATAGTTTGAGATAAGAATATCACAAATAAAATTATTAATCCTCTTTTCATGTTTTTTTAAAGGAAAATTAACTTATAAAGTTTCTCTTATAAAACAAATATTTCTCTTTATAATCTTTAAAGTTTAGTTTTATCATCCTTTTATTACAATAAGCGGTTTAACTTTTAAATTCTCCCTATACACAATTCACTATCTCTTTAACTTTTGAATCCCCACAACTTACAAATCTATTTTTATTATTATCTTTCTGAAATCTTATAGGGATGATCTCAACTAGACTTATTGTATTATTCAATAAAAAGACATTTGTTACTTCCTTATTTGGTTTTAGAGAATTATCTTCTCCTATTGCTATATCAAATTTAATCCCGGGATTCATTTTAATACCACTACTAATTAGGTTTTCTGTTATATCTATTGTTGCTAGTTCCTGACTGGCATCAGTTGCTACATGTATAAAATATCCTCCAACATCAAATCTCCCATTGTTTTTTAAGTCTATTTGTAATTGATAACTTCCGTTTGTGCTTTCACATTCAATATTCTTTATATAAATTGAAACTCCATCAGGACAGCTTATTGTCTCTGTTGGAACAAAGGTTTTCATCCAATTATAAACAATTGTACCCATAACAACTAATGAAGATATTAATAAGATATAACCAATCATAACACTTATTCCTCTTTTGTTTTTAATTTGTAATAACATATTCCTCTCCACCAATATTTTGTGAGATTATATAATAAAAATTTTCTCCGGGTTTTAATTCAAATTGATGTTTAGTTTCACCTATATCAATTTCTACATTATCTCCTGTAGGAGCATAGTCTTCTTTTTTATATTCTTGTTTTTTTATTGTTTCTCCAATTTTCTTATCACCAACATCAACAGAAATTTCAACTTCAGTAATATCACTATATGTTGCAACTGATACTTCTTCATCATCTCCGAAAACAAAATATAATTCTTTCCCTTCACCTACATATTCTGTATAAAGCTCTGTGAAGTTTTCTAAAAGAGAATTAACATCTTCTTCCTGATATACTCCATATCCTATAATCTGTTCACTTTCAATTCCTAATTCTTCACCCAAATCATAAAGTCTTATTGAAACATTCTTTTTTGAATAATTTGAAACCGCAGAAAGACCAACTATTATTCCTACAATTACAATTGCTGCAAGTAAATAAAATTGTCCTCTTTTATCCATGTAGAAATTAATTTTAATATGTTTATTAATGTTTTGAAGAAAGAATCTTAAAATAATTCTCTAATTTTCTATAATTTAAAAGAAGTGTAGACCCAGAGGTTTGCTCAAAGATTATTAAAAAGCAACCCTTATTTTTCCTCGGTTCTGCAACCCGCTAAGCATCTTAACAAATGTTTAGGGCTGCTCCGATCAAGGTCTGACCCGATTCTCATATGCAAGATCAAAGCGGACAAAACGTCAACGTCCAAATGAGGACTTTTTAACGCACTTATTACGCCCCTCTTGCAGTCTGCCATAAAGCCCATTTGCAAATAGCGGAGGGCTAACCCGCTAACCAGTCTACAAGATTTATTGAGAGATAATAGTTTAAAAATGCTTTTATTTCTTAGATTAATGTAGAACTTTATCCTTTTTTATTATCTTAAATTAATGAATTATTAATGTTTCAATAACTTTCCCATAAAACTAGTTTATTATCTTTATCTCTTAAAAATAGTGTATCTCCTGAATCTGTCCAGATAGATTTTTCGCCTTTCCAAAATAAAGTTGTTTTAGTATTTTTATTATCTTCAACCTTTATTTCTACATTACTATTACTTTCCAAAGTAAATTTATCAAAGATAAAATTTTTTCTTCCTTCGTCTTTAATTCTCCATCCAGTTAAATCACAATTAAAAGAGCATCTATTGTAAAAGACTATTTTATCGTTTCTATAATCAAATTCCTTTAATTCAATACACATAGCACAATTATCATAGGATTTTTCACACAAGTTTTTATTAGTTAAAACACATTCTTCCCAAGCTTTTTTAAATTCATCATAATAAATATCTTTTCCCGACGGGAAATAGAAATTTGCAAAACCATTTTTAACTAACTCTAAATTTATATTTTCTCCTTTAATAAATATATAAGCAAGAATTCTCTTATATCTGTCATATTTATCTTCTCCAAATTCAAGTTCAATTGTTTTATTGGAAGATGATTTCTTCAAAAACTCCTTTGCTTCATTATAATATTTCTCTCCTTTTTCAGGTGCATTAATTCCTAATAGCCGAATCGATGTTTTATTCTCTACGACAATTGTATCTCCATCAATAACCCGTTCAACATATACTATCTCTCTATCTTCTAGAAGATTAATTAATGCAGAATTTAAAAAAGAATAGTTAATTGTAAATAAAATCAATATTAAGAAGATAATCAGGCAAATTTGTTTGTTTTTGTTCATCAAATATCTTATTCAAGTAAGTTTATAAGAATTTAAGGGATTATATCTAAAGCAATTTATAGTATGGTCATTTACCATTCCAACTGCTTGCATAAACGCATAACAAATTGTACTTCCAACAAATTTAAAGCCTCTTTTTTTAAGATTCTTACTCATTTCATCTGAATGTCTTGTATTTGCAGGAATTTCTTTTAATTCTTTAAATTTATTTTGAATGGGTTTATTATTAATAAAACTCCAGATATATCTATCAAATGAACCAAACTCCCTTTTTATTTTTAAGAATTCTTTTGCATTTATTATTGTTGAATTAATTTTTAATTTATTTCTGATAATTCCCTTGTCACCAAGTAATCTTTTAACGTCTTCAAGATTATATTTAGAAATTTTCTTCACATCAAAATTATCAAATGCTTTTTTGTAAGTTTTTCTTTTTTTAAGAATTGTACTCCAAGAAAGTCCTGCTTGAGCTCCTTCTAAGATTAACATCTCAAATAACTTTCTATCATCATGGATGGGAACTCCCCATTCTTTATCATGATATTTAGTCATTGATTCTGTATTTGCCCAAGAACATCTTTTTTTCATTGTAAAAATTAATATTATGCGGGAGAAAGGATTCGAACCTTCGCAAGCACTAAGCTACAGCCTCTTAAGGGCTGCTCGTTTGACCACTCCGACACTCCCGCATAAAAAAAAGAAATATGCTTAACTTATAAAAGTTGCTGATATCCAAGATAAAGTTTATTGCAGAGAAGTATAGAATACGAAAGAAAATAAACAATCTGAGGATTATTTAGATAGTTTTAAAGTTAGTTAGTTTTATTCATTTTAAAAAAAAGATTATTTGTCTTAGAGTTTACTTCTACTTTAACCCTTAAATTTATTTAAAATGTAAATCATTTAATTTAGTTAATGAAAATAAAGATTATCTCAAAGTATGAAGAAACAAAAGCAATGTTAAGAGATAAAGTTAGGAAAGGGATTATCTCTGTTTTTGAAAAAGAGAAAGGAGATTTTCAATGCTACTTTTGTGAGAGTCCAATAAAAGGTAGAATAAGAATATTAATAGATGAAGAGTTAGAAGGTAAATGCAAGTCATATTCAAAATATCCTGTCGGAGAGGGTTGTTACAATCAAGCAAAATTATATATGTATTTTTCTGGAATTCCTTTCTCTTTAAATTAAATTCTTAGAAAAGTTTAAAAACAAAAATAATGATTTTATAATAATTAAACAAAGGGAAAATATAAATGAGTGCAGAAGAAAAAATTCAGAAGTTGATGAAACAGCAAGATAAGATTCGTAATATTGCGATTGCAGCACATATTGATCATGGGAAAACAACTTTCTCAGATAATCTACTTGCAGGAGCAGGAATGCTTTCACAAGAAACAGCAGGAAAACAAAGAGTTTTAGATTTTCACGAAGATGAAGCTTCTAGGGGTATTACAATTGATTCAGCATCAGTTTCTATGATTCATAATATTAATGAAGAAGATTATTTAATTAATTTAATTGATACTCCCGGTCATGTTGATTTTGGAGGAGATGTAACACGGGCAATGCGTGCAGTTGATGGTTGCATTGTTTTATCTTGTGCTGTTGAAGGAGTAATGCCTCAAACAGAAACAGTACTTCGTCAAGCACTAAAAGAATTAGTAAAACCAGTTTTATTTATCAATAAAGTTGATAGATTAATTAAGGAAGTTAAATTAACTCCTCAGGAAATGGAAAAAAAATTCATTTCAATTATTGATCATGTTAATGAATTAATTGAAAATATTGCTCCAGTAGGTTATAAAGAAAAGTGGAAAGTAGGTGTTGGAGAAGGAAGTGTTGCTTTTGGTTCTGCATTTCATAATTGGGCTTTAAGTTTTCCTCACATGAAAGAGAAAGGGATATCTTTCAAGGATGTTATTGAGGCTTATGAAAAAGATAATCACAAGGAACTTGCAAAAAAAGCACCATTGCATGAAGTTGTTTTAAATATGTCAATAAATCATCATCCTAATCCTATAGATGCGCAGAAATATAGAATTCCAAAGATATGGCATGGGGATACTGATTCACCTATTGGAAAGAATTTAACTAATTGTGATTCTAAAGGAGAAATAGCTTTTGTTCCCATAAAAATCGTCGTCGATAAACATGCAGGAGAAGTTGCTGCAGGTAGATTATTTTCAGGAACAATAAAACAAGGAGATGATGTTTTCATGAATCTTGCAAAAAGAAATACAAGAATTCAACAAGTATCTGTCTACAAAGGAGCACAAAGACTTATTGTTGATGAAGTAACTGCAGGAAATATTATCGGAGTTGTTGGATTAAAAAATGTTTTTACAGGAGAGACTGTTAGTAAAAATCCAATAGAGCCGTTTGAAGCGATAAAACATTTATTTGAACCTGTTGTTACAAAATCAATTGAAGCAACTAAGGCAGCTGATTTACCCAAATTAGTTGAAGTATTAAAACAAGTTGCAAAAGAAGACCCTTCAATAAGAATTGAGATTAATGAACAAACAGGAGAAAGTTTAATGTCTGGTATGGGGGAATTACATTTAGAGATTATTGAGAACAGAATTAAAACAGAGAAAGGATTAGATGTTAAAACATCTTCTCCAATTATTGTATATCGTGAGACAGTAAATAAAGAATCAATTGTATCTGAAGGGAGAAGTCCAAATAAACATAATAGTTTTTTTATAAAAGTTGAACCACTGGATGAAAATATTTATGAAGCTATTCAAAGCGGAGAATTAAGAGAAGGAAGAGTTAAAAAGAAAAATAAAGAAGTTTTTGATATACTTTCTAATTTAGGATGGAGCGGGGATACAATTAGAAATGTTAGGAATATTTACAAAGGGAATATATTCTTGGATGAAACAAGAGGAGAAGTTCATATTGGGGAAGTAATAGAAATGGTACTTGATGCATATGAAATGGTAATGAATCAAGGACCTTTAGCTCGAGAACCTTGTATGAAAATGAAAGTGTCATTAATGGATATTAAACTTCATGAAGATGCTATACATCGTGGTCCTGCACAAGTTTATCCGGCGGTAAGAGAGGGAGTTAGAGAGTCAATGAAAAAAGCAAGTCCAGCACTTTTAGAACCATTGCAAATTCATGTAATAGAAATGCCTGATAAGTTTTTAGGAGCAGTAACAAAATTAGTTGGAAGTAAAAGAGGGCAAATGATTGACGTTAATCAAGAAGGGACTAATGCTGAACTTAAAGCTAAACTTCCTGTTGCAGAGATGATTGGATGGAGTAGTGATCTAAGATCAGCAACAGAAGGAAGAGGTACTTCATCATTGTCAGATCAGCAGTTTGAGAAAGTTCCAATGAGTATACAAGCAGATATTATTAAGAAGATAAGAAATAGAAAAGGATTGGCGGAAAATCAATAAGGAAAAGATTTATAAATACAAATTTTTTTAAATTAATATTAAAAATTCTTTTATGAATTTGAAATGGCTAGAGAAAAACCAAATATGAACGTAGTCTTTGTAGGGCATGTTGATGCAGGGAAATCAACTATAGTTGGACGAACAATGTTTGATAGCGGCGCAGTATCTGAACAAGAAATGAAAAAATTAAAAGAAGAAGCTGAAAAACATGGTAAAGTTGGTTTTGAATTTGCTTATGTAATGGATCATATTAAAGAAGAAAGAGAAAGAGGAGTAACAATTGATTTAGCTTACAAAAAAATTATGACTCAAAAATTCCAAATAACAATTATTGATGCTCCAGGACACAGAGATTTTGTTAAGAACATGATTACTGGTGCTTCACAAGCAGATGCTGCTTTTTTAGTTATTGCAGGTAAATCAGGAGTTCAACCTCAAACAAAAGAACATTTATGGTTACTCCGAACAGCTGGTATCAAGAATATTGCTGTTGCTATAAATAAAATGGATGAATTAGATTATTCTGAAGAAAAGTTTAATAAAGTTAAGGAAGATATTGCAAAAGAATTAAAAGGGGTGGGAATTGATTCTGAAAAAACTCAATTTCTTGCAGTTTCAGGGTTACAAGGAGATAATATTGTTAAAAAATCAGACAAAATGTCTTGGTATAAGGGACCAACAATTATAGAGCAATTTGATAATTTTCCTATTCCAGAATTACAGACTAACTTACCAATGAGAATGCCTGTTCAAGATGCTTATGAAATTACTGGTATTGGGACAGTCCCGGTTGGGAAGATAGTTACAGGAGTAATGAAAATTGGTCAAAAAGTTAAAGTTCTACCGGGGAGAACAGGTGAGGGAATTGAAGGAGAAGTTAAAACTATTGAAGCTCATCATGAACAAATGCAAGAAGCAATTGCAGGAGATAATGTTGGTATAAATATAAGAGGAGTAGGAAAAAAAGATATTGCAAGAGGAGATGTTATTTGTGATGCAACAAAACCAATCCCAATTGTAAAAGAATTTATTGCAACAATAACTGTTATTAATCATCCGAGTGTTCTTGCTAAAGGATATACTCCCGTATTTCATGTTCATACAGGTCAGGTTCCTTGTCAATTTACAGAATTAATTGCTCAGATTAACCCAGGTACAGGAGAGGTAATAAAGGAAAATCCAGATTTTCTGAAAAATAATGATGCTGCTAGAGTAAGAATTAGGCCACAAGGAAATTTAGCACTAGAAACACAAAAAGATAATCCTGCAATGTCAAAATTCTCAATAAGAGATGCAGGAATAACAGTTGCTGCAGGAATGTGTACTGAAATTACAGAAAAAAAGTGATTAACTTATAGAAAATAGTTCTTTGAAGATAAAATGTATTCTTTTAAACACATTCCAGAGACTATAAAGTAAATTTCTATTTTTTTCAATTTTAATTTATAATTGATTAAATATAGTTGGTGATTCAGATATTTTTATTGCAATATAATTAAAAGATAAGATATAAAAGCTAATTCTTTTTAATAATTTTATGCAAAAAACAATACAGGATATAGAAAAGAAATATGATTTAGAATTCGATAAGATTATCTCTAGAATTAAAAAAGAAAAAGCAAAACTAGTTTTATTACAGTTTCCAGATGGATTAAAACCTTATTCAACTGCAATTGTTAATTATTTGAGAGAAAAAACAAATGCTGAATTTTTAATTTGGTTAGAATCTTGTTTTGGTGCATGTGATATTCCAGTTGGATTAGAAAAGATAAAAGTAGATTTGGTTATTCAATTTGGGCATAATTCTATGATACCGAAATATTAATATATCTATTTATCCAATATATTGTTTAGAGGATAAAGATGGTTCTTGATGTTTTCAAAACAAAACTAGGAGAATTTCCAATCCAGCATGATTATCCTAAAGCTAGGATATTAAATGAGGTTTATAGGAAAAAAGAGAATATTACTCATAATACTTTAAAACATGTTTTAAAAAAAGCTTATAGAAACTCTACTTACTTTCGTAATGATGAGGTTGATAAGAGTCCTGCATATGGTTTGGTAGAGATAAAATTCGGATTTAGAAAGAAGATATTGATATCCTTTCCTTGGAAAGATATAGGTTCTGTAAGAGTATATCTTAATAAGGAAGTTAAAGAGAATAAGGTAAATAAAGTTCTTGAAAAGATTATCCGTGAGATTGATAAGGCTAATTTTTCTTGGTCTGAATCTTTATGCCTTTCTAAATAAATTTAATAATCAGGAAGTTTCTCTTTGCTTTCAGCTGGTTTTTCTTCACTTTCAGCTGGTTTTTCTTCTGATGATTTTTCAGTTTCTTTTAAGTCCTCTTCTTTTACAGAATTTACCATTTCCTTAAATTTAGGAAAATCAGCTGCTAAAATCCTTACACCTGATTTTGTAAAACCAGTATATCTTTCACTAGTTACAAACTCTCTTATTGTAAGCCCTGTTCTTCCTCCAAAATCATCAATTCTAAAGATAATATCTGTTGTATCGTTCTTATTTATCTTTCCAATGTCTTTTTCCATTTTAATATTTATAAAATTGATTTTATAAAGTTTGTGGGGCTAGATTATTTCTGCCTTTATTATCTTAACTTCTTGTAGTGGTCTATCATTTGCATTTTTCTCTATTTTTGCGATTTTATCAACAATTTCTATTCCTTCAATTACTTTCCCAAAGGCAGGATGTTTTCCATCTAAGAAGTTATTATCAACTAGATTAATAAAAAACTGACTTCCTCCAGTATTCGGACCTGCATTTGCCATTGAAATTGTTCCTCTATTATTGTTACTATTTTCTGTAAATTCATCTTTAATTGTATAACCAGGGCCACCAGATCCAGTGCCTGTAGGGTCTCCTCCTTGAATCATAAATCCATCAATAACTCTATGAAATATAACTCCGTTGTAAAATCCTTGCTTAACTAATTTTTCAAAATTTCCTGCAGTTATAGGCATATCACCATACAATTCTATTGTAATACTTCCTATATTTGTTTCCAGTAATACTTTTGTTTTTGTATCCATTTTATAAGTTGTAATTATTACTAAAGCTAAAATTAATACTATTATAAATATTATGATTTTATTTTTCATAGGATTTCTAAGAATTAATCTAATTTAAAGTTATCTAAGAAATCACCTGATTAATCTTAATACTTTTCTATCATACTAAAACTTAAATATTCCTGATTATATGATTATTTATGGATATTGAATGTTCAAAATGTAAGAACACAGGGATTGTAAAAGAGAAAGATGGAAGTGTTCATGTTTGTTGGGATTGTCTAAAAAGCGGAAGACTTGATGTTCACACAAAGAATTCACCTGATTCTAATATTAGATTATAATCTAGTTTTTTACTTCAATTTTAATATTAACATTTTTTGGAATTTGAAGTCTCATGATACTATGAAGAGCTTTTTCATTTGCGGGTAAATCAATAAGTCTTTTGTGAATTCTCATCTCAAACCTATCAAATGTTGCTGTCCCATCTCCACAAGGAGATTTTCTTGTAGTTATTTTAAGTTTTTTTGTTGGTAATGGAACAGGCCCACTAATAGCTACTCCTGATTTTTTAGCAATATCTCCAATCATACTGCAGATATTATTAAGCATATTAATATCTGTGCTATTTAGTTTTATTCTTACTTTTGACATACATTAAAATTTGAAAAATAGTTTAAAAACCTTTTTATACCTTTTTTGTTTAATATAATAAAAAGGGAAATGGAATTAGTATTTATTCAGTTAGCAATTATTCTTTTTACTGCATTTGTAGTATCTTATATAGTTAGGACATTTAATCAGCCAATTATTATTGGCTACATTATTACGGGGATAATTATTAGTCCTTTTATTATTTCATTTGGAGCATCAAAAGAGATTATAAGTATATTCTCTGATTTCGGGATTGCTTTTCTATTATTTATTGTTGGATTACATATGAATCCCAAGGTAATAAAGGAAATTGGGACTTCTGCCTTATTAATAGGTTTAGCCCAGATTATCTTAACATTTCTATTGGGTTTCTTAGTCTCATTAAATCTATTAGGATTTGATACGATTACTTCTTCATATATTGGTATTGCTTTGGCATTTAGCAGTACAATTATTATAATGAAGTTACTTTCAGATAAAAAACAACTTGATTCTCTCTATGGGAAAATTTCAATTGGAATCTTAATTATACAGGATTTAGTTGCAATTGCTGTTTTAATGTTTATTTCTTCATTATCTAATGGAACTAGCTTTAGTTCTTTTGCAGTTAGAGGATTACTTGCCGGAGGAATACTTATTTTAATCTTATTTTTTATTGGATTTTTTATTCTTCCAACAATCACTAGAAATATTGCAAGATCTCAGGAATTATTATTTTTATTTTCAATTACTTGGTGTTTTTTAATTGCTGCATTATTTAGTTATTTTGGTTTTTCAATTGAAATTGGAGCTCTACTTGCAGGAATTGTTTTATCCATCTCTCCCTATAGCATAGAAATAAGCTCTAAAATAAGGCCTTTGAGAGATTTTTTCTTAGTGATATTTTTCATAATCTTAGGATTAAATATACAAGTCTCAAGTATAAACTCTATTATTGTAAATGCATTAATATTATCAGCTCTTGCCTTGATTTTTAAACCATTAATTTTAATCACATTAATGATGATGTTTGGTTATACTAAAAGAACTAATTTTTTACTTGGAACAACTTTGGGACAAATTTCAGAATTTTCCTTAATTGTTTTAGCATTGGGTTTAACAATGGGGCATATCTCTCCAGAGGTTTTATCAACTTTAACTTTAACGGGAATAATTACAATTACCCTTTCTACATATATGATAATCTATTCAACTAAGTTTTATGATAAGATGTCTAATATTATCTCTATTTTTGAAAGAAAAAGAGTAAGAAAAGAAATAAAACCCAAAAAGAAATATGAGGCAATTCTTTTTGGATATAATAGGATTGGTTTTGGCATATTAAATTCTTTTAAAAGAATAAGAAAGAATTATCTTGTTGTTGATTTTAATCCCGATACAATTTCTGATTTAACAAAACTAAGAATTCCATCTATCTATGGAGATATTTATGATGCAGGATTTTTAGAAGAATTACCCCTAGATAAAGCACAATTAATTGTTTCAACAATTCCTGATTTCGAAACTAATAATCTTCTAATTGAAACAATAAGAGAAGAGAATAAAGATGCAATAATTATTGTTAGGGCTCATCATATCAAAGAAGCTTTAGATCTATATAGAAAAGGAGCAAATTATGTATTAACTCCTTACTTTTTAGGAGGAGAATATGTTTCAAAGATGATTGGAGAAGCAAAAATAGATGATAGAAAGTATAAGGAAGAAAAAGAGAAACATGTAAAGATGCTTAAAGAAAGAATGAAGAAAGGTCATGAACAGCTAGAGATTGAGAAGAATTAAGATTATCTTTCTTCAATATTTGGAGAATCTTCTAATCCAAATAAAGAGAAGATAAAATCAAAAAATCTTAAAATCATTTCTAAAATTATTATAAAAGCAAGATAAATAATTATTTCATTGAAAAATCCAGTAATTTCAGAGAGATTATTAAATATTCTGTTTATATCAAAGAATTTAGGATTAATTATTGAAATTGCAAGTAATGTAAAAGGTAATAATTTTGCTAAGTCTTTAGATAAATCCTCATTATAATAAGAGACCATTCTAATTGAGGCAATTATTATTGCCGAGATAATTAAGAGATTCTCAATTGCTAAATTTTCAGTTAGAAATATTAAGAAGATTGTAAATATAGAAAACCAAAAAAAGATTAAAAATGGCAAGATTAAAATATATTCTAAAAGATAGAAAATCCCTGCAAATAGTTTTGCAAGTAAAGGATGTTCTGCTCTATTGTATCTATTAAGGTTTAATCTAATTATATCTTTTGTTGCAATAAATCTATAAAACTTCCAGATAAAAATAGAATAGATAACAATTAATAAAACTATTAAAAATAAGTTGATAAATTTCTGAGCTAAAGGCGGTAATGTTGATATAAAGGAGTTGTATGTATCAATAAAAGCTGTACTAAGAGTATATATCACGCTCATATACAAATTTAGTAATTATTGTTTTTAAAAGTTTGTTTCAATAAATTTAAATACAATATTTCTTTATTTATTTCATGATTGATATAAAATTAATTAGAGAGAATCCCAAGTTAGTAAGAGAAAATATCAAGAAGAAATTTCAAAATGAAAAACTACAACTTGTTAATCAAGTAGAAAAATTAGATAGTGAATGGAGAAAATTAAGATATAAAGAGGATAATTTAAGAAGTGAAAGAAACAAGATTTCTGAAGAGATTAATAAAGCTAAAAAGTCAAAAGATAATAAAAAATCAAGAGAATTAATAAAAAAAGCAAAAGAAATTCCGGGTAAGATAGAAAAAATAGAAGTAAAAACTAAAAAACTATCTTTAGAAATAAAGCAAATTATGAATCAGATTCCAAATATAATTCATAAATCTGTTCCAATAGGAAAAGATGAAAAAGATAATGTTGAAATTAAAAAGATAGGAAAGCCAAAGAAGTTTGATTTTAAGATTAAAAATCATGTTGAGATTGGAGAATACTTAAAGGTTCTTGATTTTAATCGCTCTGCAAAAGTTGCTGGAAAAGGATTTTATTATTTAATTGGAGATTTAGCATTACTTAATCAGGCAATAATAAGATTTTCAATAGATTTTATGGAGAAAAAAGGTTATATTTATATTGAGCCTCCTTTAATGTTAAGAAAAAGTATATTATCATCAGCACTTGATACTGATGAATTTAAAAATACAATCTATGAGATAAAAGACGAGGATCTTAATCTAATTGGAACATCTGAATATTCTCTTTTGGGAATGCATACAAATGAGACATTTAAAGAAAAAGAACTTCCAAAAAAATATTTTTCTTATACTATGTGTTTTAGAAAAGAAACTGGTTCTCATGGATTAAGTGAGAAAGGTCTTTATAGAACTCATCAGTTTAATAAAGTAGAACAGTTTATATTTTGCAATCCCGAAGATTCTTATAAATATTATGATGAGATGATGAATAATTCAATAGAATTATTTAAAAAACTTGAAATTCCAACGAGAGTTTTAGAAATGTGTTCTGGAGATCTAGCAGTATGGAAGGCAAAAAGTGCAGATCTTGAATCATTTCGTTCTACAACTAAAAACTATGAAGAAATTGGTTCATTAACTAATTGTACTGATTATCATGCAAGAAATTTAAATATAAAAATACAAAGACAAGATAGTGAGAGAGTATTTTGTCATACGCTCAATAATACAGTTGTTGCAACATCCAGAGTGTTAATTACAATAATTGAAAATAATCAACAAAAAGATGGATCTGTAAAGATTCCAAAAGTTTTAATCCCTTATATGAATGGAAAGAAGAAAATTGAGGTAAGAAATGGCAAAGAAAAAATTTAACTTTAATATATTTAGAAAACCAAAAGAGGCGAAATTAAATGCAGTTAAGTTTGGTGTAGCTGGAGGGATAACAATAGCAATCTGTGTATTCTTTACAACAATTATCGAAGTTTTAGGGTTGTTTGGCGGACTTGCAGGATGGACATCATTAATTACAGAAGCTTATGGAAGTTTTGGTTATGGAGTCTCATTTTTAGGAGCAATATTTGGAGCAGTTTATAGTTTTATTGATGGATTTATTCTTACATGGATATTTGCATTAATTTATAACAAATTACTTT
Source organism: Candidatus Pacearchaeota archaeon (assembly GCA_002731115.1). Lineage (GTDB taxonomy): Archaea > Nanobdellota > Nanobdellia > Pacearchaeales > GW2011-AR1 > NP1466. The sequence continues at coordinate 581 of PBZO01000013.1, read as the reverse complement.
AATTTTTTATTTAGTAAGTTTTAAAAATAGATTTTTATAATGATAATTATGCCTACGTGGTCTAATGGCTATGACACTAGCCTGTCGCGCTGGAAATCCGGGTTCAATTCCCGGCGTGGGCGTAAAAGTTTTCCTCAAATATTTAGGGAGTGAGATTTCTGAATGAGACAATTGGGGTTTGAAAGGAAAAAATAGAAAGTATTTTATATATTAAACACCCCTAATATTTATGGCTTTTGGATTTAAGAAAAATAAAAGTGGATATAAGACTTTTAAAGATTCTGATGGAACAACCCAATCAGTACATAAAAGGGTTGCCGAGAAAAAGATGGGCGGAGCTGTCAAAAAGGGATATGAGGTACATCATAGAGATGGGAATAAAAGCAACAATAAGCCTTCTAATTTATCTGTTCTGAAGAAAAGCACCCATAGGGGATTGCATGCAAAAAAGAAGAGTTCTTGGTGAGTGGTTATAAATCCTTAAATATTTCTTTGGATTTTATCTTTAATGGAAACAAAAAACCAACCCCCCTTTGCATCTAAGTTTCTGAAGTTTACTAAAATGGATTATGCTACAAATG
>PBZO01000012.1 GCA_002731115.1 Candidatus Pacearchaeota archaeon | reverse complement strand
TTTTTTATTAATTTTATTTATAATAATTTCCTTACTTCATCTAACATTTCGCCATATTCTCAGTCATTTTATCAGAATCTTCTGTACTTTCTTCTATTAATTTTTTATGAATAAGAATTGATTCTAAAATGTCTGTATAATCCACAGAGGGATCATACTCTTTTGTTAATTCTTTGCATTCTTTCATACTAAATTTTTTATTCATTTTCTTCCTAAATTTTTTTCAACCTGAAGCATAGATTTTTTACCTTCTGCTAATAATATCTTAATCATTTGTTCGTGTTTCTCAAGTTTTCTTTTTAGATCTTCAACTTCCACAGAAGAAAACTTATTATCAAGTTCTTTATTTTCCATTCCAGCTCTTGAGATATAAATATCAGGCATATCAGAACTAAACTTCCACCCATATCTATAACATAATTGTTGTCTATTCATTTTAGGAGCATAATAAGTCGCTGAAGAATGTCTAAATAAATGATAATGTAGAGATTTATCTAAAACTTTTTTCCCTAATCTATGAAGAACTTGCCTCATATTATCATAAGAATTTTTAAAAATAGCTTCATTAGATTTAATTCCTTCTTTCTCTCTATCTTGAATATAATCTCTAACAGCTTCTAAACTATATTTCCAATACAAAGAAATAGTTCTTCCTTCTGTTTTACTATATTCTGTTTTAATTGTTATTCTAACAAAACTATCTTTATCTTTTGGAAGTTCTATATCTTCATATCTTAAATTATGAAACTCTTCTGCTCTTACACCGCTATCAAACAATACAGTAATAAAGAATCTTTCAGCATTTGTTTTAGAATGTTTGTACAATTTTTCTATTTCTTGTTCAGAAAGAAAATTATGTGTTTGGCTTTTTACTCTTGTATCAAACCAATTAGTTAATTTTCTAAAATTATCATTATCTCCCAACTTCCATCTAAGATATACTCTTAATATTCTTCTTATATCTGCTTTTGTTGAGAGAGCAAAAGGCATTTTTTTATAACTCTTCATTTTATTAGAAGATAATTCTTTCTCAAAGTTCTCGACATCTTTAAGTGTTAATTTAGAAGTTGGTTTGTTAAAAAATTCTAATGGAGTTTTTAATATATCTAAATATTTTAATTGTCTTGTTTCTGTGATTTTCTTTCCAAGATTAACTTTACCCAAACCCAACTCTTCTAAGAAAATGATTAAATCTTTTTTATCTTCTTTAGAAATCTTCCAATGTTTAATAGAATCTTTTCTCACTTCTAAATTTCTTCTATGTATTGGAATTTTAATATTCTGCATAAAACAACAAGAAAAGACCTATATATAAGTCTTTCCTCATTGTAATACAAACAATACACGCCTCGGGCAGGAATCGAACCTACGCACCCCGAAGGGTCCGGATTAGCAATCCGGTGCAATACCATTATGCGACCAAGGCATGGAATTATAGATAATTCTTAACTTATAAAACTTTTTAAGAAAAATAGCAGAGGCGGGATTTGAACCACGCGATCCCAGGGTTATGGGCCCTGTGAGGACTCCAGACTCCTCCACTCTGCTATAAAAAGTCAAGAAAAATTAAATTTATAAACATTGTGAATTTAAGGAATTAATGCTAACTCTGGGAATTGATGATGCGGGTCGTGGACCAGTCATAGGTCCAATGGTTCTTGCAGGATGTTTAATTGATAAAAAAGCAGAAACAGAATTAAACAAATTAGGGGTAAAGGATAGTAAACAATTAACTCAAAAAAGAAGGGAGTTTTTAGAAAAAATAATAAAAGAAAAATCCGAGAAATTTGAGATTATTCTCGCAACACCCTTAGAGATAGAAGAAAAAAACAAAAAAGGGATTAATTTAAATGAATTAGAAGCAATAAAAGCAGCAGAGATAATAAATAAGATAAATAAGGACAATGTAAAAATGAAGATTATTATTGATTGTCCTTCTGTAAGTATAATTAAATGGAAAGATACCCTAAAAACAAAAATAAAAAATCTTAATAATTTAGATATCTCTTGTGAACATAAGGCTGATAGAAATCACGTTATAGTTTCAGCAGCCTCTATCTTAGCAAAAAGTAAAAGAGAAAAAGAAATGGATAAACTTAGGGAAGAATATGGAAAAGAAATTGGTTCGGGGTATACATCTGATTCTACAACTCGCAAATTCTTAGAGAAAAAAGCTAAAAAATATGAAAACAAGGGGATTTTTAGAAGGACATGGTCTACTTGGAAAAAAGCAGTTAAAATTGGTAAACAAAAAAAGCTTAGTGATTTTTAGAACTCTGGATTTATTAGATATAATCGCTGTTATGTTCTTTTTGCGAAGTAAAAATTGATTTTTAGTGCAACGTTCCGAAGGAAAATTTTAAAGCTTTCTTGTAATATTCTTCTTCTTTATTCATATTCTTAGGTTTAATTTCAGCCTTAAAATACTTTACCATTTTTTTATAATATACATATTAACCATACTTATTTAATTATCCAAATATTTTAAAATTATCTTCATATTTCCTCTCCAAACATAATAAACATAAAGAGTCCTCTTGATAATCTTTAAAAACTTCTCAAACTCTTTTTATACATGCCTTATATAAAAAAACTAGTGATACATGGATTTAAAAGTTTCCCAAAAAAGACAGAATTGCCTTTTAACCCAGGAATTAATTCAATTATAGGTGCCAATGGTGGAGGAAAATCCAATATAACAGATAGTTTATGTTTTGTATTGGGACGTCTAAGTATAAAATCAATGAGAGCGGCAAAAGCAAAAAACTTAATCTTCCTAGGGAGTAAGATAGCATCCGCAGCTAAAGAGGCATCAGTTGAGATAATATTTGATAATTCGGATAAGGTGTTTACAAAAGATGATAATGAAATCTCGATAAAAAGAATAATCAGGAAAACCGGACAAAGTATTTACAAGATAAATAATGAAACAAAAACAAGACAAGAAGTTTTAGCTTTACTTGCACAAGCAGGAATAGATCCTAATGGATTTAATATAATCTTGCAGGGGGAGATTCAAAACTTTGTAAGGATGCAATCAGAAGAAAGAAAGAAGATAATAGAGGAAGTTTCAGGAATCTCAATATATGAAATAAGAAAAGAAAAATCATTAAAAGAATTAAATAAAACAGAAGAAAAATTAAAGGAGGTTTTAGCAATATTAAGAGAGAGAACTGCTCATTTAAATAATCTAGAAAAAGAAAGACAACAAGCATTAAAATTTAGGAGATTGGAGAAAGATGTTAAAAGATACAAAGCAAGTATAATCAATCATGATTTAACTAAAAAAAATAAGGAAGTTGAAAAAATAAATCTTGAGATTTCAAGAAAAAATAAGGAAGTTGAAAAAATAAGAAAATCAATTACAAGTGTTAGATCCTTAATGACTAATCTTGAATCAAAGATTAATACAATTAATTCAACAATTCAAAAATCAACGGGGATAGAACAAGAAAGTCTAAATCAGGATATTGCAAATATAAGGGCAGAACTTGCAGGATTAAGTGTTAAATTAGAAAATCACGAAAGTAAGATTTATGAAATATTAAAACAAAAAGAAGAATTAAAAATATCAATAAGAAACAATGAAGTTTCAATTAAGGAACTTCAAAAAGAATCTCCAACAATTGTAAAAAATGAAAAAGAAATTAAACTAAGAAAAGAAGAACTTGAGAAATTAGAAGAAGAAAGAAAGAAATTCTATATGATTAAAACTGAATTAAAATCAATTAAAGAAAGAATCCAGGATAAAAATTCTCTAATTCAAAACTATTCTAATGAATCTGATTTCTTATTAAGACAAATAGATTTAGTTGAATTATTTGATAAAAAGACAGATACAAAAAAACTAGATGAATTAAGAATCTCTTTTGAAGAAAACAAAGAATCTCTAGAAAATCTAGATAAAGATGAGATAAAACTAGAAAAAATAATCCATACAAATAAATATGAAATAAATAATCAGGGTAAATTAAAGGAAAAAATATCGAAGATGGATACTTGTCCTCTTTGTAAGAATAAGATAACTAAGGATCATATTAATTCTATAGATGAAGAAATAAACCCTCGAATAGACTCATTAAAGAGAGAAATAGAAAATTCAAATGAAAAATTAAAAGAGATTCAAACTAAAAAAGACATTCTCATAAGAGATAAGAATAAAATAGATTCTGAGAGATCAAAGAGGGAATCAGACCTAGTAAAATTATCAAACATAGATGAAAAGAAAAATCAAATAAAAGCTATTCAGGAGAAGTATGAATTAATAAAAAAAGAACTAACTCAATTAACTAAAAGAAAAGATAATCTTGAAGAAAATTTTGATGAAAAGTCAAATATTGAACAAAAATATGAAACAGCAAGAATGGAAGTCCAGGAAATCTCTCTAAGAACTGAAAAAAATGTTGACTCAGAAATATCCTTTAAACAAAGAGAACTTGAACGCTCAAAAATCTCTCTAAAGCAATTATCAAGAGATGAAGAAGATCTAGATGAAGAAATAAATATACTTAAGAATAATAAGGATGAAAAAGAAGAATTATTTGAAAAGAAAAAAGATCAAGAAGAAGAATTAAGTAGGAAATTTAAAAAATTAATCACTGAAAGAGATCTATTAAATGCAAGAATAAGAGAAAATGAATCAATTATATTGACAAAACAAAATAATATTCATAACATAGAACAAGAGATAAATAACCTAAAGGTTGAAAAAGCAAGAGTTGATGCAGAAATTGAAAATTTCGAGATTGAGATTGCCGGGTTTAGAGGTACCGAGATAATAAAGACCAATAAGGACTCACTTGTCCAAAGATTAGAAAGAACTCAAGAAATCCTATCAAAAATAGGTACTGTTAATTTACGTTCCTTAGAAGTTTATGATTCAATAAAAGGAGAATATGATTCTATAAATAAAAAAGTAGAAGTAATTTCAAAAGAAAAAGAAGGTATTCTTAGAATAATTCACGAAATTGATATTAAAAAGAAAAAAACCTTTCTTAAAACATTAAATTCCCTAAATGAAATCTTCTTAAAAAATTTCTCTCAATTGTGTATTAAAGGCGATGTTTCATTAGAACTAGAAGATAAAAAAGACCCTTTTGAAGGAGGGGTAAATATTATTGTTAAAACAGGTCATGGGAAATATTTTGATGTAAAATCTCTTTCAGGAGGAGAACAAACATTAGTTGCTTTATCATTAATTTTTGCAATACAAGAGTATAAGCCCTACTTTTTTTATATACTTGATGAAATTGATGCAGCCTTAGATAAAAGAAATTCTGAAAGACTTGGAAGTCTTTTAAGAAAATATATGAAAAAAGGGCAATATATTATAATAACACATAATGATGAAATAATTACAAATGCTACAAACTTATATGGGGTAAGTATGCATGATGGAATAAGCAAAGTAATTAGTATGAAGCTTTAGACCCCTTAAGGATAAATAGAATCGAATATCCTCATCTCATCTTTTAAGATATCTGAATAATGATGATTAGTAATCTCTTCTCTCTCTTCCTGAGTAACATATCCCATTTTAACCCCCCAATTTAGCATTTCATTATCTTCCTTAGAAATTCTCCCTTTTTTTCGATAAACAGATATTAAAATTTTATTTATTTCTTTTTCTAAAACCTCTTCTCTACTAATATATCCATTATTAATACCTGATTCTAATATCACTGCATCCTCACTAGAGATACCTTCAAGACCTTTCAAAGTAACCTTTTTTAAGATATCATCTACTTTTCCTTTTGAATATTCTTTTTCAGCTTTTTCCATAATATTTTCGCGAATTAACCATTTATAAAGTTTGCTTAAAACTAATATCCAGACTTTCGTCAGGATATAAAAAAAATTAAAAAAAAATTAAAAAAAAATTAAAAAAAAATTAATAATAACTTTCCCCAAATTCTTCTGAGCTTTCAGGTTTTTTTCCAATTAAAACAATTAAAACAATTAGCAATACAATAAAAATTATTGCTAAAACAACTGTTAAAACAACAACCGGACTGCTTGAAGAACTCTCTTCACTACCTGTAAAAGCAACTGTGCTTACAACCTGACCATTAGATAACACATTAGCATCAAAGTCGCTATTTGAGCTTGATTCTATAGGAACTGTTCTGCTTGAACCAGCTGGAACAATAACTAAAGTTTCACTTGTTGGAGTTACAATAGTATAGACTTTCAATTTGTTAGTTGGATTTAAAACAATTAAGTCACTACCAGACTTAAGAGCAATTTGAGCAAATTCATTTTCAACAACAATCTGCTTAATTTCACTTATTGTTAAATCGTCATTTTCAACTTCTACTTCAATAGAATAGATTCCAGGTTCAGCATCATATGGGATTTTGAAATTGAATCTTCCACTTACAGTATCTTCATCATCCTTATCACACTTTCTATCTACAGAACCAAAATCTTCATCATCAACACATTCTATCTGAACTAAATCACCAAAGTAAGAAGTTCTTTCAAGACCTAATGCTGGGACTTTTGCAGTTACATATAAATCATCTAGATAATTATAACCAATATTTTTTAAAACAACATCAACTGACATAGTTTCTCCAGCATCAACTGTTTGTTTTGTTCTTATTGACATAACATCTACACTGTATGGAAGTCTTTGAACTCTTAAATCATATGATTCATCTGTTTTATGATCTCTATTATAAAGTCTTACAGAAAGTCTCAAATCATCGCTAACTTCATCTTTAAGTTCATAAGGAACTTTAATCTTTAATGTTACTCTACGTTGAATTCCATCTTCAATATCAAAGGGACCAACTATTTCTTTAACATCTACTTTTTCGCCTTCAAGTTCTGCTCTGAATTTAACATCCGATGCATCAACATTTGATGTGAAAAATGCCTTTAAAGTTATTACTTCTCCTGCAATAACACTTACATCATCACTACTAACATCAATATCATCAATTGTTACTTGTAAGTTATTTGTTACTTCTGCAGCACTTATAGTAGTTACTAAAAATAAAATCCCTACAATTGTTAAGAAAAAAACCACAAGGTTTTTTATATTCATTTCCATTTTTCTAAAATTTAATTAGTGAAATCATTTTATTGATTCCTACAAAAGAACTTGGTTCTTTCGTAAATATATTCATATAAGATTCATTTATAAACTTTGTGGTGACGACAGAATATATTAATTTTCAAGTACTAAATGTAAGTAACACTTAGTGAAATAGCTCTATTATTGTTCTTGTCCTCGGTAAATCTCTATTGTTTTAATAGAATCACCTATAGTATCAGGACTCTCATTAATTACGGTTATATCAAGATTTTTAGGGAGATTTGAGATAAGTTTTTCTATTTCTATTTCAGGAGTTAACTTGTGATGTTTTTCTCCTTTTTCTCCATATTCTATTCCGGAGAAATGTATATGTATATCCTTGTAGTTTTTGAATTTTTTTAGAATTTCCTTAAAATTATAATTTTTATATCTTGCAAGAATATGCGCAAAGTCAATACAAAAGCTTATTTTTGTTTCTTGTGAAAGTTTTTTTATTTCATCAATGCTTCCAAAAACATTTATTTTGCCTGTAGTTTCTGGTGCAAGTTTTGGAGTATATTTTTTCTGTTTTATTATCTTTTGAATATCTATAATTTCTCTTTTTATATTTTCATAGGTTTCATCTTTATCCATTTTCCCATAATATCCGGGGTGAAATACTACTCTTTTTGCTCCCAGATATGTTCCAATTTCACAGCATTTTAATATTCTCTGCTTGCTTTTTTCTATTTTTTCTTTATCTACGGAATTAAGATTAATCCAGTATGGAGCATGAATACTTAATTGAATATCAAATTTTTTAGCAGCTTTTCCTATTTTTAAGGCATCTTCTTTTTTCTTAATATAGATTACATAAGTAAAAGCTATTTCGCAAGCCTTGAATCCTAATTTATGGTATTCTTCTAGATTAGAAATTGCCTCATTTACCGGTCCTAATCCAGCAGGTCCGAATTTTATTGACATAATTAACTATAGAATATTTAGAGAGTATTATTTAAAATTTCATTAACTTTACCCTTTCCTATATTGTCTATGATATATCTATGCGCATTATTTATTATTATTTCTTGTAGTTCTTCTTTTAATATTCCATGACATTTTGATAAATCTGATTCAGGTAAACTAATATCTCCAATTTGTAGATAACAATCCATTGAAGTCCCTTCAAGTTTTATTTTATCAAGAGATCCTTCTTTTACTTGTAAAATCTCAGCATTAATTTTACATTTCTTGTCTTCTTTTCCTTTTATTTTATAAAACCAGGTTATATCTTCTGTATCCTCTAGAAATTTAGCTCTTACACATTTTTCTTGATGTATTTGAAAACATGAAATATCAGAACATCTATAAGAAAAAAAGAAAGTAAAATACATTGCAATTAAAAACACAACAAATATTGAGATAATTAATAGTATTTGACTCCTCTTCTCCATATTATACAATAAGGAAGAGTGTATTTAAAAGTTTGGGAAAAAAATAAAAAAGAGAGTTATTTAAAACTCCCTAAAATTATAAGCTTAATAATTCTATGTTTGTATCTGTTGTTGCAAAATTTTTAGCTGCAATTACCCCAACATTTGCATCTTCAGCAGAATAAATAATTGGACTTGTAACAGTTCCATCAATTACAATTACTGATGGTTTTCTATCTATTCTTCTTAGGGTATTGCTCAGGGTCTTAACTGAAATTTTCTTAATTTCTTCTAAATTACTATCTAAAAGAATTGCTTTTCCTGTTCCTTCATTCTTAGCTGAAAGTTCTTTTAGTTTTTCCTTATTGTCTTTAGTTAAATCCATCTTAGATTTATTCACAGGACTTCTTCCATTATATTTCTTCTCTGAGAAGAATTCTCCAGCTGTTAATCTCTTTCTTAAGTTCATTAAAATTTCTTTCCCTGTTAATTCTTCAACTTCTTTTCCATCAGGAGCAACTGCAATATTCTTAACATCTGCATTGTCAACAACATTTTTCGCAATTAGTTTTCCACCCCTATCTCCATCAATAAATAAAGTAATATCTTTATCCTTACTTAATTCTTTTATTGTCTCTGGAAGTTTTGTTCCATTCATTGCAATACAATTATTAACACCATTTCTCATTAAATTAATTACATCTGCTCTTCCTTCAACAACAATTACTTCTCTTCCTGAAATATCTCCAGATGGGAGTTTTTCTCTTCCATACTCTTGAATTCCTGCAATTTTTGCTGAATCCTTAATCTCATTAGAAATTTCTCTTGAATCTGTTGAACCTTTAATTTCTCTCATTAGTTTTTTTGCTCTTTCAATTATGTAATCTCTTTTACTCCCTCGTACATCTTCGATTCTCTCTATTTCTATTTGAGCATCACTTGGTCCAATTCTATCAATTGTTTCTATTGCAGCAGCAATTAGAGTTGTTTCTGACTGATCTAAAGCTGTTGGGACTTTAACACTCCCCATTGTTCTTTTGTCATTTCTTTCTAAATCTACTTCAATTCTTCCTATTTTTCCTTCTTTTTGAAGTTCTCTTAATTCTAAATCATTTCCAAGCAATCCTTCTGTTTGTCCAAAGATAGCTCCGATTACATCAGGCTTTTCTAAGGCTCCTTCTGCATTAAAACTTGCATGAATCATATATTTTATTGATACAGGACTTATTTTTGCCATGTTTTTCTTTCTCCTATTTAATTGATTAAAATCTTATGATTTCCAGAAAAATACCTAACTATCGTTAGTTTCACTTATAATCTTAACAAATGTGAATGTAAATGTGATAATAATCTAAATAATAGATATTTCTCTAATAGTTAATTTAACTTTATGGAGTTTTTAAAGTTTTGGTATTGATTTTCATCCAAAACCTTTAAATCCCTCTTTTTCTCAATTTTATTATGAAAATAAGACAACCAATTGTAACAGTTGTAGGTCATGTAGACCATGGAAAAACAAGTATTTTGGATTGCTTTAGAGGTAGCTGTATTCAAGAAAAAGAAGCAGGAGGAATAACTCAGAAAATCTCATTTACATCTTATCCTATGAATCAATTAAAGGCAGCCTGCCCTTTAATAGAGAAATCAAAAATAAAGATAAACATCCCAGGATTTTTACTAATTGACACTCCCGGACACGCAGCATTTACTAATTTGAGAAGAAGAGGAGGATCTTTAGCAGATCTAGCAGTTTTAGTAATAGATATAAACGAAGGAATAAAACCACAAACAGCAGAAGTAATACAAATCCTAAAACACAATAAAACCCCTTTTTTAATAGCACTAAACAAAATAGATAACATCTCTGGATGGAGAAACCTGGATGATGACTTAAAAAAGAATATTGAATTACAACCCCAGAATGTAAAACAAATTTTTGATGAGAGATATATGACTTTAATAGCCTCGCTTAATTCTCATGGATTTGATGCAGACTTATTCTATAATATTCAAGACTTTACAAAAAAAATAGCACTAATTCCAACATCGGCAAAAACAAAAGAGGGAATTCCAGAACTAATAATGATGTTATGCGGACTAAGCCAGAGATATCTAGGAAACAAACTAAATCTAGGAAAAGATGCAAAAGGAGTAATGCTTGAAATAAAAAAAGAAAAAACAACAAATTACATTGAATCAATCTTATATGATGGAGAACTAATAAACAAAGACGAGATAGCAATTGCAAATTTTGATTCAAATCAGGACCCAATAATAACTAAAATAAGAGTTCTAGAAGAAATAGAACCTTTATGTCCAAGATTCAAACCAAAAGAAAGAGTACAAGCTTCAACTGGACTAAGAATGCAATTAGTTGAAAAAACTCAAATACTTCCTGGAATGCCCTTTATAATTTACAAGAAGAATATAAAAGAAATAAAAGAGATATTTAAAAAAGAAATTTCTGAAAATATAAAAACAAGTAAAAATGGAATTATTGCAAAAGCAGATTCTTTAGGAAGTCTAGAAGCTCTTTTAGTATTATTAAAACAAAATAATATTCCAGTTGTAAAAGCAGATATTGGAAACATAAATAAAACAGATATAATTTCTGCAAAAGCAAATCTTGAGATAAATGAACTAGATGCAGTTATTGTTGGATTTAATGTCTCAATAGATGAAGATGCAAAAGAGATACAGAATAATATAAGAATTCTAACAGAGGAAGTAATCTATAAATTAATTGAAGATATTATCAAATTTAGAAATGAATTAAAAAAAGAAATAGAAAAGAAAAGATTAATGGGATTATCTACAATTTGCAAACTAAAAATTCTTCCTCAATTTGTTTTTAGAAATACAAAACCAGCTGTTTTTGGAGTTAAAGTAGAAGGGGGAAAATTAATCTCTGGATTAAATCTAATAAATAATAAAGGAGAGAAAGTTGGAAGAGTAAAAAAGATACAATCGGAAAATAAATCAGTTGAAGAATCAATAGAAGGAATGGAAATTGCAATATCAATCCCCGGATTAAACTATGAAAGACAAATAAAAAATCCAAATATTAATTTTTTATATTCTGAGATATCCGAGTCTCAATTTAAAAATTTTAAGAAGAATAAAGATTTACTCTCGATAAACGAGAAAAAAATATTAGAAGAAATTTCCGAAATTAGAAGAAATGAAAGAGCTTAGAGGGATAATTGAAAACTTTAAAAACAAAAAGTTCATATTCTAATTATGCACACAATAAAAAGGAGGCATCTCCCCTTAGTTAATAAACTCGGGATAATAAGTTTACTTTCAACTATAGGTCTTGCTGCAATTACTACAATCTGGGCAGTTTATCTTAATTCCTTTTTGCATAACGCATCCTATGTTGGTTTCTTGACAGCTTTTTTCATAATTATTGGATCTCTTTCATATATCTTCTTTATTCCAATTATAGAAAAAAAGAATAAAATAAAATTATACTTTAATATATTAGCTCTATTTACAATATCCTATCTTCTATTCGGGTTATTCACTAATTTATATTCAGTAATTATTTTAGGGATTATTGTATCTATTCTTGCAAGTTTAGGAATTACTTGCTCAGGGATTATAGTAAGAGATAAAACAAGAGATAGTTCTGTTTCAAAAAACGAGGGGATAATATCTACTTCAAGAAATATTGCCTTTTTGCTTGGTCCAATAATTGCAGGATTTATAGCAAATAGATATGGTATCACCAATGTTTTCTTTTTTGCTGCAATTACGATGTTTATTTCACTAAATCTGCTTAAATTAATGGAAATAAAAGACAATAGAGTAAAAAAAAGAGTTGATAAAAGTTCTATAAAAGTATTTATTGACTTTTTTAGAAAAAGAGAGAGAACTTTGTCCTATATTACAAGTGGAGGGATAACTTTTTGGTGGGCATTAGTTTATACTTATATTCCTATTTATATCTTAAATAATGGATTAGGAAAAGAAGTAATAGGGTATTTTCTTGCTATTGTAACAATCCCCTTAATCTTAACCGAATATTCTTTTGGAAGACTAGCCGGGAAAATAGGATTTAGGAAAATATTTGTTCTAGGATATTTAACTATAGGATTTTTCACACTCTTAGCTTTTTTCTTCTCAAATATTTATGTGATCTTAGCCTTATTAGTTTTAGCTAGTTTTGGTGCAGGAATGCTTGAACCAACAACAGAAGCATATTTTTTTGATATAATAACAAAAGAACAGAGAGATAAATTTTATGGACCTTATAACACTACTATAAACCTAAATGCTTTTATGGGAAGAATATTTGCTGCAATATTCCTTTTATTCTTACCATTTAAATTTATCTTTATTTTATTTGGAGTAATTATGTTTTTATTTGCTATTGTTTCTTCAAGAAATAAAGAGATAATTGAAAGTAAAAGAAAGCATTCTTAATCCAAACCTTTTTAAGTAAACTTAGATTACAAATAATTATGCCATTTAAAATAAATATCTCAGATAAAACTGGTAAAACATATCATTTAGAATCAGAAAGTGAAGGATTAGTAGGAAAGGAGCTTCATAATAAAATAGATGGAAAAGATATATCATTAGATTTAAGTAATTATGAATTTGAAATTACTGGTGCAAGTGATAATGCAGGATTTACTTTAATGAAGGACGTAGAAGGAATTGGGTTAAAAAAGGTTTTATTAAGTTATGGTAAAGGGATGCACAAAAAACCCAAAGGGGATAAGAAAAAAAATAGAAAACCAAAGGGATTAAGATTAAGAAAGATGGTAAGAGGAAAGATTATTTCACAAGCTGTTTCACAAATTAATCTTAAGATTTTAAAGGAAGGTTCAAAAAAACTTATTGAAATCTTTCCTGATCAAAATAAACCCAAAGAAGTTAAATCTGAAGAACAAAAAAAATAATAATCATTTCTTTAGAGTAGTAACATAATAGAAAGATTTATAAAGTATTAATTTTAATTAAGATTGATTAAAATGAGTAGACAAATTTATACATCAGAATTTATGAAGGGATTATCTAAGAATTTACTAATCGTTGGAGTAGCATCTCTTATATATTTTGGAGGAGCAAAATTAGCAAGGAATATAGAGGAAAACAGGCTAATAAATAATCCTATTGGAACAAAGATAGAAAGAATAGTTGATGGAGATACTTATGATAAAATTGCAAGAGAGATATTAGAGTCTTGTCCAGAACTAGAAACATCTAAGAATGAACTCGTAGAAAAGATAAGAGATTTAAATCAATATTCTCCAGGAAACTTACCTATAGACGGAGAGATAGTAGTCCCCCAATATTGTCAAGAAGAAAGATAAGATTAATTAGAATCTTCAAACCTAAACCTTTTTTAATAAACTTTTTCTAAATTTTATATGAATAGAGAACTTGAAGAATTAAACATTGGAATTGTCGGACACATAGATGCAGGAAAAACAACTTTACTTAGTAGACTTACTGGGAAATTTACAGATACGCATTCAGAAGAATTGAAAAGAGGGATAACAATCAAGTTAGGTTATGCAGACATGACAATTTACAAATGTAAAAAGGAATATACTACGAGTAAAACTAAAGATTGTACTCCGGTTAGGTATATTAGTTTTATTGATGCACCCGGACATGAAATGCTTATGGCAACAATGCTTAGCGGGGCTGCAATAATAGACGCTGCAATACTTGTAATTGCTGCAAATGAAGGAATAAAACCTCAAACAAGAGAACACTTTATAGCATTACAGGCAAAAAAAATAAAGAATATAATCATAGCTCAAACTAAGATAGATTTAGTAACTAAAGAAAAAGCATTAGAAAATTATAAGGAAATTAAAGAATTTACTAAAGGAACAATTGCAGAAAACTCGCCAATTATCCCAATATCATCGCAACAAGGAGTAAATATTGAAAAAATAATTGAAGAAATCTGCAAACTGGAAATCCAAGAAAAACAAATAGATGCAAAACCGATTTTTCTAGTTGCAAGAAGTTTTGATATAAATAAGCCTGGAACAAATATTGATAAATTAAGCGGAGGAGTACTGGGAGGAATTTTAAAGAAAGGTAAATTAAAAGTTGGTGATGAAATTGAAATAAAGCCTGGACTAAGTTTGAAAAAAGCTCATCAGCAAATTTATCAAACTTTAACAACAAAAATTCATTCCTTACATAAGGGTAATCAATCAGTTAAGGAAGTATTACCCGGGGCAAGTATATCTATTGAAACAGAATTAGATCCATTTTTAACAAAAACAGATTCATTAACGGGATGTCTAATATCCAAAAAAGGATTTCTCCCGGAAATAAGTAACAATATAAGAATAAAATCAGAATTATTTAATGAAGTTCTGGGAATATCAGGTCATCGAAAAGTTGATTCTATAAAAGTAAAAGAAATGTTAATGTTAAGTGTTAATACAACAATAACTGTTGGATCAGTTGAAAAAATAAAAGATAATGAAATTGAATTAGCCCTTAATATCCCTGTAGTTGCGTTACATGGAGATAATGTGGGAATTGCAAGAAATATTAATAATCACTGGAGATTAATTGGCTGGGGAGAAATAAATCAAATCTAAATAAAAAAAAGTTTATTTTAAAGCACTAATCTTGGGATTTTTTCCAATACGTTTTTTAATATCATCTCTTGCTACTTTTCGTATTTTTATCTTGTTATCTTTGTCTTTTAACTTTTCTTTTATCTCTTCACGCTCTGATTTTATTTTAAACTTGGCTTTTTGCGCAACTCTTATCTCATTTCTTTTAACTTTATTAATAACTACTTTTCTTTCTTTTTTATTAATATCTTTAAGATTCTTTCCAGAAATTTCTTTTGCGAATTTTCCAAGACCTTCCCTCTCTAAAATCTTCTCTTGAGCTTTTTCTTTAATGTTTGCTTCTTTTCTCTTATTAAAAGCAAAGATATTCCATGCAGCAGGCCTCTTTATTCTTGGTTTTATTATCTTTGTCTTAACAGCAGCAGTAACACTCCACTTCCCAACATAGGCACCCGAATCAATACTAAGTTTACCAAACCACAAGGTAATCCTATCATATCTTTTTGGAGTAATATCCAAGCTACCAATAACTTCATTATCTTTGTTTTTCAAATCAAAACTTGCTCCATCAGAATCAAAATCAATCATCTCAAGCTTAAATCTTTCTTTTTTAGGTCCTGCTCCAATAACAACAGAACCAACCTTCTTGCTTTTTATTGCTTTATTCTCAATATCTTGCGAACTTTCTGCTTTTTCAATAAATCTTCTAACAGACCAAAAGCCCCTAAAAAACTCTGCATTTGATTCATCACCACTTAAAATAAAACCCTCACTAATAGTCACATGAGTTATCTTGAAAATAGCTCCTCTTTCTGCATCCTCAACTTCAGTTTTTTTAAGTTCTGCAAGTTCCTCTTCTAAATCCGGCAAAATATCTTCAATCTCTTCTTCTTCTAAAACTTCTACCTCATCAGAACTAACAACATCAGAACTCTCAATATCCTCTCCATTAGTCTCCTCAGCAATAACACTAACTGCAAAGAAACTAACAAATAAAAGTAGAGATACAATCATCACGCTCAATTTTTGTTTCATCTTTTAAACCTTCTTTTAATTTTATCGCACTAATAATAAAGATCAAGGTTATTTAAAACTTTCCAATAATAACTAATCTTTATAAGAGAACAAAATTTATAATTTAAATGAAAATCTATTCTCATTCAAGATTAAATACATATGAGCAATGTCCTTTAAAATTTAAATATAAATATATTGACCAGATTATTCCTGAAGTTGAAGATACAATTGAATCTCTTCTTGGAAAAGTTGTACACGACACACTTGAATGGTTGTATTTACTTGTAAAAAAAGGGAGAATTCCTTCAATTGATGAAGTCATTACATATTATGCAACAAAATGGGAAAGGGATTATGACCCAAAAATAATAATTGTAAAAAAAGGATTAACAAATAAAGATTATTTCAATAAAGGTGTTAAATTTCTAGTTGATTATTATATTAAACACAAACCTTTTGATGATAATACTCTTGAAGTTGAAAAAGGAATTACAATTGAACTTGGAGATTATAAAATTCGCGGATTTATTGATAGATTATCTCATAACTTAGAAAAAGATGAATATGAGATTCATGACTATAAAACGTCAAATAACTTGCCTACTCGAGAGAAAATAGATCGGGATAGACAATTAGCATTATATTCAATTGCAATAAAAGAGTTATTTGGATATGAAAAAAAGGTTTGTCTAATCTGGCATTATTTAGCACATAATCAAAAAATCTATTCAAAGAGAACAAATGAAGAACTTGAACAACTAAAAAAGGATATAATAGAATTAATAAAAGAAATAGAATCAACAACAAAATTTCATTCAAATAAAACAGGTCTTTGTAATTGGTGCGAGTATAAATCAATGTGTCCTCAATTTGGTGGAAAGCCTGTAGAAATACAGGGAGAATTAATCTAATAATAAAGGAACAAAAACATATTCTTCTTTACTATATTCTTTCTTAATCTTATCTTTTATTTTCTTAATAATAATTAAGGGACCACTTCTATATGGACAAACTAAAATCCCATTCTCTTTTAAATTACTCCTTACAAAATCTACAATTATATCTTCTTTAGAGATTCCAGCACTAAAAATTATCTTATCAAATTTTTCTTTTATTTCCCTAAAATCTTCATTTTTAATCTCTAAATTTTTTAAATTTAAATTCTTGATATTATTTTTAGAATTATTAATAAGTTCCTTATATATTTCTAAGCTCAAAACTTTTCCAGGCTTAACTATATATGAAATTAAGCTTGCATTCCAACCACTGCCCGTTCCTATTTCTAGAACACTATCTCCTTTTTTTAATTTTAATAGAGATATCATTCTTGCAACAGTACTTGGCTGCGAGATTGTCTGAGTTTTTAAAATTGGTATTGCATTATCTAAATAAGCTTTATCCTTAAAATCATCTGGAACAAACCCTCTTCTATCAATCTTATCCATTGCATCTAGAATCCTTTTATCTATTAAACCAAAATTGGATAGATAATTCCTAACACTCTCAATCATCTCTTTCTTCATATAAGATAGAATATATTAAGATTAATAAATATTCTTACTAAAATTATAGATCTTCACCATTAGCATCCTGAACTTTTACTAAATCCGTAACACTATCTCCATGTCCAAGTTTAACAATCCTAACCCCTTGAGCAGCTCTACCCATTACTCTAATATTTTTTAGAGAAGTTCTTATAACAATTCCTTTTGCAGTTGTAATTATTATATTATCATCTTTATTAACAGAAACAGTTGTAACTACCTTCCCGGTTCTCTCTGTTACTCTTAGATTAATTACTCCTTTTCCTGCACGGGCTGTTTTTCTATAATCATCAATTGCTGTTCTTTTTCCATAACCTTCCTCAGTTATGGATAAAATTGCTTGAGTATCTAATATCTCTAAACCAACAACTTCATCTTCACTCTTAAGTTTTATTCCAGTAACACCATAACTTGCTCTCCCCATTTCTCGAATATCATTACTATTAAATCTAATTGCCTGACCTTTTTTTGTTGCAAGTAATATATCCTGGTCTTTTTTTACAACTTCAACACCAATTAGAAAATCTGAATTGTCTTGAGGTAAATTGATTGCTCTTACACCAGATACCCTTGGTTTTGAAAAATTACTCAATGAAATCTTCTTAACATGTCCTTTTTTAGTTGCCATAAATAAAGAATCATCAAAATTTTTAACTGAGATGACATTTGTAATAAATTCATTTTTCAAATTAAGCAAGTTAATTAGTGCCTTACCTTTACTATATCTTTCAGCTGCAGGAATATCATAAGTTTTCAACCATAAAACTCTGCCGCGCGTGGTGAAAAACATTAGATAATCATGAGTTGAACAAGTAATAAGTTGTTTAACAAAATCACCTGTTGCTAAATTACTTCCTATTACACCTTTTCCACCTCTTTTTTGTTCCCTATAAGTTTTAAGGTCCATTCTTTTACAATATCCTTTTTCAGTTATTGTTACAACAACTTCTTTTTTCTGGACTAAATCTTTCTCAGAAATTTCAGAAATTCTCTGTAATACTTGAGTTCTTCTAATATCTCCATATTTTTTCTTTAACTCATTAACTTCTTTAATAATTATATGTAAAACTTCCTTGATATCTTTTAAAATCTTTTCAAGCTCAGAAATTCTCTGTTTTAATTCTTCATGTTCTTTTTTTAATTTATCTCTTTCTAATGAAGTTAATTGTTGTAATTTTGTATCAAGAACAGCTTGAGATTGTTTTTTATTTAATCTAAATTTCTTTATTAAAGAATCCATTGCTTCTGTTGCATTTTTTGATTTTTTAATAGTAGAGATAACATTATCAATATCCCTTAGTGCGATTATTAATCCTTCAACTATTTCTTGTCTTTCTTTTGCCTTTTTTAACTCAAATTTTGTTCTGTTGGTTATTATTATCTTTCTATGTCTAACATATTCCTCAAGTACATTTCTAAGATTCAAGATTTTGGGTTCTTCCCCAACCAAAGCTAGAAAATTAACATTAAATGAATCTTGTAATCTTGTATATTTATATAAAGCATTTATTGTAAATTTGGAACTTGCTCCTTTTTTTAATTCAATAACAATTCTTATTTTCCCTTTTGATGATTCATCTCTTAAATCACTTATATCTTTAAGTTTTTTAATCTGGACTAAGTTTGCAATTTGAGTGACTAAATTAGATTTATTAAGCATATAAGGAATCTCGGTAATTATAACTAACTCTTTATTTCTTACTGTTTCTGTTATTACCTTCCCTCTCATTATTAATCTTCCTCTTCCTGTTTTATATAATTCTAACATATCTCCTTGTACTATCCCTCTTGTTGGAAAATCAGGTCCGGTTACAATTTTAGAAAGTTCTTCAATAGAGATATCTGGTTTTTTAATATAACTGATAATAGCATCACAAATTTCTGTTAAATTATGTGGAGGAATATTTGTTGCCATTCCAACCGCAATCCCTGTTGCGCCATTTAACATTAATGTTGGAAGTTTTCCTGGAAGTAATTTGGGTTCTTTTAATGAATTATCAAAATTTGGATTAAATTTTACGGTTTCTTTATCAATATCTTCTATAAGTTCTGTTGAAATACCTGCGAGTTTTGCTTCAGTATATCTATAAGCTGCAGGAGGATCCCCATCAATTGAACCAAAATTTCCTTGCCCATATACTAAAGGATATCTTAAAGAAAAATCCTGAGCCATACGAACCATTGCATCATAAACAGCAGTATCACCATGCGGATGAAACTTACCAATAACATCTCCTACAATTCTTGCACTTTTCTTTGTTTGAGAATTTGGTTTTAATCCCATTGAATTCATTGCATATAAAATTCTTCTTTGAACAGGTTTTAATCCATCCTCAATTGAGGGTATAGCACGTGAAACAATAACTGACATTGCATAATCTAAGTATGCTTTTCTCATCTCTTCTGAAATTTCAGTATTGAGTATACCCTTTAGAGTCCCATCCATATCTTTTCCTTCTGTCATTTTAACTTATCTCTTCTCCTTTTTCATCCAAATGTTTCATAAATTCTTCTTCAGTTAATTCTTCTTCTTTTATGTCTCTTCCCTTCCATTTACATTTATGACATTCCCAGGTGCCGTTTTCTCCGATGACTACTCCAACATCTTCACTACTACATTTTGGACATTTTCTCATATTGAAAGTTTTTTCTTTTTTTGTTTTCATTATAAATTATGAATCTCCCCTGAACAATTATATTTTGAGCATGCTCTTAAAATACTTGTAATTGTCTTTCCATTCCTGCAAACTCTTCCATCTAATTCATATCCTTCAAAACATTTAATTCTCTCTTTTTCAATACACTCGCAATTTTCAACTAAGGATTCTTCATAAATAATATTATCAATAATCTCTTGGATTTTTTCATGCTCTTTAATTGCATTAGCAACTGAAACATTTCTTACAAAGATTATTAAGGAAATAATTATAACTAGAATTACCAATATCAAAATAATATCTCTCATCTCCTCTATTTTCATCTTAAATCTCCCCTAGTTTCTTTTTCTAATTTCCCTTGCAATTCAATTGCATAATCACAAGTTTTTTGACAATAAGATTTCTCATAATCTATGCAATAACTTGTATGTCTCTTGGGATCACATTTTTCAAGTTCATAAACTTCTTGAAAATTTATTCGGTTAATCATTTTTTATACATCTAATTGGGCCTCCTTTGCATTTTCCTGAATAAATTGTTTTCTTGATTGCACATCATCTCCCATTAACATTGAAAAAACTTGGTCAGCTTCAACTGCATCCTCAATAAAAATCTTTTTTAATTTTCTTGTTTTTGGATTCATTGTTGTTTCCCATAATTGAACTGCACTCATCTCACCTAAACCTTTAAACCTTGTAACATTTGTTGCACCTAATCTTTCTAATGTTTTTTTAAGTTCTTCATCAGAATAAACATAATAATCTTTTTTCTTTCTTATTCTATATAATGGAGGACGTGCAGCATAAATATTTCCATTTTCAATTAAATGGGGCATAAACCTAAAAAAGAACGTTAATAACAATGTCTTAATATGTTCTCCATCAACATCTGCATCAGTCATAATTATTACTTTATTATACCTTAATTTATCTATGTTAAAACTTTCACCAACACCTGTTCCAATTGCAGTTATTAAATTTGTTATCTCCTCACTAGATAGAGATCTTGTAGGGTTTGATTTTTCTACATTTAATATCTTCCCTTTTAATGGAAGTATTGCCTGAATATTTCTATCTCTTCCCATTTTTGAGGAACCTGCGGCACTTTCTCCTTCAACAATATAAATTTCAGTATCATCTGATTTTTTAGAAGAACAATCAGAAAGTTTCCCAGGTAATCCTCCTAGAGAAAATGCATTTTTTCTCCTTACTAAATCCTTAGCTTTTTTAGCTGCAAGTCTGGCTTTTGCAGCATCTACTGCTTTTGATATAATTTTTTTTGCAATTGTTGGATTTTCTTCAAAGAATTCAGATAAAGCAGAAGTTACAATTGAATCGACAAAGCCCTTAACCTCACTATTTCCTAATTTAGTCTTTGTTTGTCCTTCAAATTGAGGATTGGGAATTTTAATACTTATAATTGATGTTAATCCCTCACGGACATCATCGCCCGAGAGACTTTCACCCTTGCCATTTTTAATAATTCCTTTTCTTCTTACATAATCATTAATTACTCTTGTAAGAGCTGTTTTAAAACCAGAAACATGTGTTCCTCCCTCGACAGTATTAATAGTATTTACAAAACCAAAGATAGTTTCCTTATAACTATTATTATACTGTATAGAAATCTCCATAATGACATTATTCATTTCTCTCTTAAAATAAATTGGTTTATGTAAGATTTCCTTTGATTTATTTACCCATTTTGCAAATTCAATTATGCCTCCTGATGCAAAAAATTCTTCTTTTCTATTTTTTATTTCATCATTTAGAATTATTTTCAATCCAGCATTCAAAAAAGATATCTCTCTAAATCTTGTTTCAAGTACTTTATAATCAAAATTTAATGAAGAAAAAATCTCCTCATCAGGGAAAAAAGTAACTTTTGTTCCAGTATTATTCTTTTCACATTTTCCAATAACAGATAATTTTGATTTTGCTTTCCCTTTTGAATATTCTTGTTTGTAGATTTTTCCTCCTCTTTTTATCTCGATAATTAATCTTTTAGATAGTGCATTAACAACAGATATTCCAACTCCATGTAATCCTCCAGAAATCATATATGTCTTCTTATCAAACTTTCCTCCTGCATGTAATTTTGTTAAGGCAACTTCTACAGCAGGTATTTTATGTTGAGGGTGAATATCAACTGGAATACCTCGTCCATCATCTTCAATTGTTGCAGAACCATCTTTATTTATTATTACATTTATCTTAGTACAATGTCCTGCAAGAGCCTCATCAACAGAATTATCAACAGCCTCGTAAATTAAGTGATGAAGTCCATCTTTACTTGTTGAACCTATATACATAGAAGGCCTTGCTCTTACTCCCTCAAGTCCTTCAAGAACTTTTATATTTGTTGCATCGTATTTTCCGGACATTTTCAATAATTCTCTTATATTTTATTAAATTTTAGGATAGAAGATTCCTAATATATTAGATTAAAATCAAGTTGGTTTATAAAGCTTTCTGCAGTTTTATCGACGATAAAAGTGGAGAATTATGTTTTTACTCTTTTTTACTCTTCTTTTTCTTACTAATCCATCTAACTTTTCTACGTTTCATCTTCATATTTTTCCTACACTTTGAAGAACATAAATAATTAATAGTTCCATCATTTTTAACAAGAGTTAATCCTCTAGGAACATCATATTCTTTTTTACAATAGACACATTTTGGCATTTTATTTCTTTTCTAATCTTTTTATATGAGTATGATATAATCCTTCTCTCCTCTCATCTTCAGAGGTTTTTGTAACAATTACTAAGTCTCCATTCTCCATTGTATATTCTTTTATTTTGAATCCAGTCCTAACTAAATATTGTGGGTCTAGTGTTGACTTATTTG
>PBZO01000011.1 GCA_002731115.1 Candidatus Pacearchaeota archaeon | reverse complement strand
TGTCACTTTGGCATTCCTTGCATTGAATCATTGCATTACTCCATATGCACTTTAAATAAAAACACTATACCATATATCTATCTATGTGTAAACACTCTCAAAAAATATTTGTTGTAACGAAGGATATTCAATCGTTTAAAAGTTCCTCAATCAGATTATAAATCTTTCTAATCCAGATTTTCGGGTTGATTAGATAAAATATTTTTTTGAAAGAAAAGTTCCTCTAAGACCTAAATCCAGATATACCAGTCTAGTTGTTATAACCAAACATTCTCGGAATCCAAAGGATGAGATCAGGAAACATTACCATTCCAAATAATGCAATCAAAAGGACAGACAAAAAAGGTAAGACCTCAACGATAATATCTTTTAATGCAATTCCAGTAGTTGCATTGATGACGAATAAAAGGACTCCATATGGAGGTGTTATTAAACCAATCATAGAGTTTACAACAACTACAACTCCAAAATGTATCAAATCAATCCCTAATGTGATACATGATGGTATAAAGAGAGGAATAACAACCAAAATGAGAGTAGTTGCATCTAGAATGCAACCTAATATTAAAAGAATAATATTTACAGATATGATGAAAGCAAGTGGAGTTATTTGTATTTCATCTAGTATGCCAGCAATTTGATTTGGTATGTTTTCACTTGCAACAATATAATTTAAAATTATTGCACCACCTATTATTAATCCTACTGAAGCAGAGGACTTAGAACTATTTAATATTATTTCATATAAATTTTTTATAGACAAAGATCTATAAAAAAAAGAGGCTAATAAAAGAGCATATGCTGCAGCAACTGCTGCAGCCTCAGTTGGTGTTGTTACACCCCCATATATTCCGAATAGTAAAATTACTGGCAGCAGTAACGCAGGAATAGCTTCAAAGGTGATTTTAGGAAGTTTAGCTAGAGGAACCGGGTCCTCTGATTTGAATTCGTTTACTTTAGCTTTGTAGGCAACCATGAACATGAGAAATATCCCCATGATTAATCCTGGCAGGATCCCACCAAGAAAAAGATAGCCAATTGATGTATCTGAAACCAGGGCATACAGAACCATTGGAATGGATGGTGGAATAATGGGGCCGATTGTTGCAGAAGCAGCAGTAATTGCAGCGGCAAAACCAGGTGAGTACCGATTGTTCTTTGTCATCATTTCTATAATGACTTTTCCAATTCCTGCTGCATCAGCAATTGCAGAACCTGACATTCCAGAAAAAATCAAACTAGCAACGATATTAACATGACCTAATCCACCTCTAAATCTTCCAACAAGAGCTACGCAAAAGTTGAGAAGGCGGTCTGAAATAGTTCCGGCATTCATTATATTTGCAGCAACTATAAATAGTGGTACTGCTAGAAGAACAAAACTTTCATAAAGACCTTGAAGGACTTGTTCTGATACCAGAGCAAGATCATATTCTTTATGAAAAAGATAAGTTAAAGCTCCAATAAAAATAGAATATGCGATTGGAGTACCAATAGCAGCTAAGCCAAATAAAACTATTAAACAATAAAGTAAAGATTCGCTCATGAATTTTTTGAAATATCACCCCTCAGGATTTTCAATAATCTGATTGTATAATAAACTATTACTCCAAACATGAATAACAGATAAAAAGAAAAAATAATATCTAACCTTATTTTTAATGACGAACTACTTTCAATACTCATGAAAGTAACGTAATCGACTGTTGCTGGAAATGAAAAAATAAAACTTATAATAATAAAAATACAAGTTATTGATGCAAACAGTTTTTTTAATCTGGGGGATGACGAGACGTATATTATGTCAAACTTTACATGATCTTGATCTTTTAGAATAAAACCGCCTGTCCAAAGGACAGTCCACAACCACGTGATTAGACATGCCTCAAGTGTCCAACTAAAAGGCTCGTTAAGAACGTATCTACTAAATATTTGAAGGATAAAAGAGATGAACATAGCGGTCATAAAAATGACCGCTATGGAGTCAATGAATTTCCTGAATATATTCAGGAAACGCATATAAATTTATAATGCACTGATTTTTTCAACCATCCCTTTAGGCCAATCGCCTGAAAAATCAGACTTAAGGTACATGTCCAAGACTCTTTTACGAAATGCTTCAACATTAGGAGTGTATACTTTTAAGCCTTTTTGTCTGAAAAAATCTTCAAGAATGGCTTCGTTGGACTCAATGTTAATACTTATAACCTGCATGGCATCGTCAGCAGCATCTTGCATTATTGATTGTTGCTCAGGGTTCAATTTATCCCAAACTTTTTGACTTAAAGCTAAAAAATTCATATCTGCCAAATGGCCTGTAAGAATAATTTGCTTTGTAACTTCATAGAATTTTTTATCCTTATCGGTTGGCAAAGGATTGTCCTGACCATCAATAGCTCCGGTTTGTAACGCAGTATAAACCTCTGTGAAAGCCATTGGAGTTGGATTGGCGCCTAACGCTTTTCCTAAAAATTGCCATGCATCAGTTCCTGGCATCCTCAATTTTACACCAGCCATGTCGGCAGGCGTCATGACTTTCTTGCTAGTTCTTAAATTAAGGTGCCTTTTACCATGATACATTACACCAAGAAGTTTTACTCCTAGTTTATCTTCAACCATTTTGTAAAATTGTTGGCCAATTGAACTTTTAAACACTTTTTGTTGATGATCCCAATCTCTTAGTAGATAACCTGCAGTGAAAATGGACCATGCTGGAATGAGTTTGGCTATTTCCTGAGATGAAGTAATAGACATTTCTAGGTTCCCACGTGCTATAGCAGGTAATTCTGTACCCTGTTTGAACATGGTTGCATTATAATGCGGTTGATAATCTGCAAATTTACTAACTTTTGCTGCAAAAACATTTTGAAGACCTTGACTCCTTTTATCTATTTTTACTGCAGGGGTCGACATTCTTAAAACAATTTTATCAGCAGCATTCGCATGACCATTACCAACTAAAACAAGACAAGATAATATCATTAATAATTTCTTAATTTTCGTAAATACAATCATATTCTTCTCCTTAAAATGAGGATTACTAGAGGGGATAAAAAGAAATTATATTATAATAAATTATATATTTCAAGTCTTTTATGAATGTCATTCAAAAAATATTCGATTTTATCTTTTTCAGATTGATGAAGATGATTAAAAGGTTTAGTCATATATTCCTTGCATAATCCTTTTATTTTTCCTGCATATTTCAGACCTTTTATAACAGAAGTGCCATATCCTCCATGCACATACAAATATGTTGAAATTTCTATAATTATTTTATGAAGTTCCTTAAGATCATTATGGTTATTTGAAACTGCATTATTGTATGTTTCTACAAAAACTTTTGGATAGATATTAGAACCTCCAGGTACTCCACCTAATGCTCCAAACATTACAGACTCAGCTAAAAGTTCTTCCGGGCCTACAAAAATTTTAAATTCTTTAGAAATCCCACTATCATTATTTATTTTATGGAAAAATCCTATATCTCCAGAACTATCTTTTAACCCAATGATATTTTTATGTTGAGATAATTCTCTGACTATACTGAGGGTGAAATTAAATTTTGTCATTGAAGGTATGTTATATAATAAAATAGGAATAGGAGATATTTCTGCTAATTGCAACATCCAATCGATAACTTCAATTTCGTTATGAGGATAATAATATGGAGGAGTAGCCACAATTGCACTAACATTATATTTAACTGAATGACTAATTATTTGATTAATTTCACTATAAGAACAACTTGATACACCAATGAGTAGTGGTAAATCATTTTCAACGTAGTTACTAACTTTTTCTATTAATTTTTTTTTGGTTGTTAAATCTAAATTTGGACCTTCACCAGTAGTACCTAATAGAAATATCCCATGTACGCCACCATCAATTACATTATTAATTAATTTTGATAGAGAGCTTAAATCTAATTGATAATCTTTATTAAGTGGAGTAATGAGAGGAGTGATAACTCCTTTAATATCTTTCATAAATTCCTTTATATTTATTGAATCATTATTAAATTATATTCCCCACCTTAACCTTGAATCAACTAATTTCTCTTTTATATTATTATCATCATGAAATCGATAATGCATTAAAGGGCATTCACCAAACCATCTATTGTCTCTTTTATCATCTTTCCTTTGGTATCTGGTATCACAACTAATTCTTAAACTATTTGTCGTATTAGTTAATGAAGCATGCATTAAGAATATACTAAAAATCAAAACATCACCTGCTTTAAAGTGTGTTGTTGCCCATTTACAACCGAATTTATCTACCATTTCGAGGGGATTATCAGTAAAATGTCCTTCGATTAAATCAATATCCACATCGCTTTTAGCATAAGTTTTTAATATTTCATTCTTTTTATGACTATTTAAACAAATCGCCAATCCACCCATTTGAGGTGACACATCTCCAATTGGTGTCCAACATGTTAACATTTTCTTCGTTCCTCTACCCATATATACTGAATCACAATGAGTTTTAGAACTAGACCCTTTTCCTACAGTTCTCAACCATTTAAATTCTGGTGAAATGATTTCTCCACCTAGCAAATTTTCAAAAAATGAAGTAAATTTATTTCTTGAATATAAAATATCAAGTTCAGGTATTTTTATTTTTTCGTTACCCCTTACAGTTGAAGTTTTAATTATTCCTTCTTTAAGATTTCCAGTTATCTCATTTTTTCCTGAATCAAAAATGTCATCTTTCGTTAATATTGAAATAATTTTCTTTCTAATTGAAGATATCTCTTGTTTATCATGCAGACCTTTTATTAACAAATAACCATTTTCTTTCAATTTATTTATTAATTTTTTTTGGTCTTCTTCATAATTATTTTCATCAAGATATAAATTTAAATATTTACTTCCTATTTCAATATCTGTTTCACCGATTTTATAATATTTCATCATTTTGATTCTTTTCTAATTGCAAATAATAATCTATCAATTCTTCAGCTATTTTAGAATTATATTTGTCCCATTCCCAAAAGTCTTGTCTACACTTATCAGTTTTAATAATTTTTTTATTTTTTAATAATTTCTTAAAAAAAGATATTGAAAGATAAATATCCTGATTACTAAAATTTAGAATTGGAATTAATTCTTGAAATTTTTTTAGTGCTAAATCTCTATTTCCACTATTATATGTTTTAAGTATCCTGTTATATATCTTTACCATTGAACATTCTGGAATAATAGCATCAATTCCTCTGTCTAATCCTTCGATTAATTGTGTGACCGACCAGCCTCCAGCTAAAAAACAATTTTTATCCACTAAATCTTTAATTAACGTGTATTTTTTATTTGCATTTTTTGTTTCTATTTTGTAACCCATCAAATTTGGAATATTATTATAAAGTTTTTCTAATAAATTGATTTCCATACCATTATCAATAAAACTTATATCTTGAATTATGAAGTCTGTTTTTATATTTTTTGAAAAATACTCAAAATATTCAAAAACAGCATCATCATTATTTTTATTTTTTGTATTTCTTAATTTTATTGGTGCAGATATTAGATTTAAATTCACACCATTATCAAAAAATGAATTAGCATTGAAAATACACTTTTCAAGTGTTGAATCTGTTGCACAACCAATAACAGGCAAGTTACTTCCTACAATTTTGCATGTAAAAGACACTAAATCTGTTACCTCTTTTTTACTTAAAGATTCTCTTTCACTTGCAAATGCAGGGATTAACATACCAGATACTTCATTTTCCAATGTATAATTTATTAAATTTTCAAGAGACTTCCAATCAATTTTTAAATACTCATCGAATGGGATTTGCACGACTGGAATTATACCCTTTAATTTGTTTTTCGCAAGATCAGATATTATATTTTCCATTAAATTAATATTTTTTTAAATATAATTTATTACTTACTTCATAAAATTTATTTTTTATATACACAAATACTCAACAACATACATATTATTCCAATTTAAAATCTATATTATTATTTTCTATAATTTCAAACTCTTAGTATAGCGTTTTTTAGCTTAACCTACAAGAAATCTAGCCTGCTCAATTGTTTCTGTATAATGATATCTAAATCATCAGCAAAAATATTTTCTTGATTCAATACTATATTCCTTTATTTATTTTTTACTTATTCTTCATTAAATCAAGATAATTTTCATTATATAAAATATGCATAAAACTATTCATGATAAAACTACATTGAAGTAAATCCATCGTCAAGTATTCCAAGTATTCAATATCGGCCCAGTGTGCTCCTTAATGGCTTGCCCTCTGGATACGTTTAGTACTTGTATCTTATACCTAGTTTAGGTTGTTCGTGCTTACCTGACTTAAGTTACAATTTTACACTCTAATGAAGATACATCTTTCTCATTGTGTTGGGGGGGGGTACTGAGCTAACTATTTTATAGATCTGGGATGGGGCCTTTTGCTTCACATGTTGTACATTTACGTGCTTGCTAAGGAAACCAAAAATCAGCTATAAATCCTGTATGAAGATGAAGGAAACTTAAATTAACTTAATCTCATTCTCTTGGCATCAAATAGTACCCTAAAAAACGTTTTATTTGTGAAAATACATGAAATCTATTGAACTTTTTGAAACATTTATCTTACTGTATTTATTATGATTAATCATTCTAATGGATAGTTTATCCTGACTTGAGGGATAAGAAACCACTCTTAACGGTCCTTCATCACCTGTACATGTTCTTAGGCCAAATCAATCATGACGTTCAGCCTATCCTCGTAAGTTTCGTAAAGGATAATACCTCCAGTAGTCCGCCAAACTGATTGAAGCCTACCTGGGCCGGAAAAAATCCCATGAGGACGTCCGTCAAGTCCTCCATGCTTAAAAGATTCACCCTTTCCTCTTCAAATCCTGTATCTTGAACATGTCAATCTATTGATCATGACATGTTGAACGAGACATGAATCTAAATCGGAATACCTCTCATTCTGAACTCAAAGAATTCTATCGGCGAATCGACCGCCACAAGCTGACCCTATTCTCCGTTGTTTTGTTATCCGTTCAGCCAGAGTGGTCCAGCCTTGGAAAAACTTCAAAAGTCCAGTAAACCAAACCCCTGGCTTGGCTACAAAATGGAATACCACAACCCGATGGATGGCGGACCGGTCATGCCCACCCTTTCCGCGTTTTTACACGGA
>PBZO01000010.1 GCA_002731115.1 Candidatus Pacearchaeota archaeon | reverse complement strand
GTTCTAATAACCCCATTCTTTCAAGATAATGCGGAGCTTCATGAAAGCCAACATCTTTAATCCAGGTTTGACGCAAGGATCTGGGTTTATTAGGTAATTTTAATTGCGGAAAAATGCTGCTGTTTATATTGAGATTTTCATTTTTCATGTTTTAGTATTTAAATAGATATTTATTTAATTGATGACGAAGAATATAATATAAAACATAATTTATTATTAGCAGATTTGAGGACGATGATTCTAATCTAATTGACTGAAGAATATATGTACATATATTAATAAATATTAGCTGTAGTTTTAAATATTACAGCTAATGAAATTTAAATTTAAATTAAAGATATACTCATTTAAATAATATTCAATTTTCCAGCATCAAGTCAGTCACTACACATTAAATTATTCTTGATAACAAGGCAGCTAGATATTTAATAAACCTGGTAACGTTTGATTCCATATACTGACAATTTTTAAAGTCATAGTTCAAGGTGTTATTTCCATAATTGGCACTTTCTACAATCACGATCCAACGATTGAGGACCTTTCATTCATTCTCTAAAGAAATACAGAGGCCGATCACAACGAGTCGGATCTGGGGGAACACGCTATTCTCGATACAAGAAATTGCCTAAACCATACTGTGCGAATAAAAAGTAATGTTAAGGAAATATAATGTTGACATTATAATGTTGTCAAGATAAAATTGAATCAATCTCAAAATTTAAATAATTGAATTAAATTTAAATGACTAATATTATTGATAAATATGATGATTTAGAAATCCTGAACATAATCAGTGAGGCGAGAAATTTCACTTTAAGCGAACTTGTTTTCAGAAAAATAAGATCAATGATCCTCAATGGTGAAATCTTGTCCGGTGATAAAATTCATGAAAAAAATATTTCAGATGAATTAAATGTAAGTAGAGGACCTGTGCGTGAAGCAACAAGGAGATTGTCTCAAATTGGCTTGTTGGAATATACA
Source organism: Candidatus Pacearchaeota archaeon (assembly GCA_002731115.1). Taxonomy (GTDB): domain Archaea; phylum Nanobdellota; class Nanobdellia; order Pacearchaeales; family GW2011-AR1; genus NP1466. The sequence continues at coordinate 7,475 of PBZO01000010.1, read as the reverse complement.
GCCCAAAAAGGTTTAAAGGTTAAAAAATTTAATATTAATGAAATTGAAGACCTATATGACATAAGCATATCTTTATGTAAATTATCAGGCAAATTAATTTATAAAAATATAAATACTAAAATAATTGATGAACTTGAGATAATGTTTAATTCATTCAATCAGATAAGTCAAAAAGATTACAAAAATAATTATTATCTATCAAGTTTAAAATTTAGTGAAAATATTTGGAAATTAACAAAGAATAATGAATTGTATGATATTTATACGCATCATTGGCAAAAACGTAGAATATGTAGGATTTTTTTAATTTCAAAATATAATCAATTTAAAAACATGTACGAATTTAACAAATCATTATTTTATTCTAGTATAAAAAATAGATCATTACTGATGGACGCTATCAAAAATCCTGACCAAAATTTTATTTCAACAATTTTAGAAAAACAATTACACAGTTCTAAAATTAAAACATTAAATTTATTTAAAGGAGGGAACATGGAATAATCTGCATTATCAAATAACTTAAATCATTTATTTAATTTTTTATTTAATTTTTTAAGGAGTTAAAATGTATAAATTAACAATTATGTTTTTTTCATTTATATTGTTTTCAGTTTTTTCAAGCCTTAATGCAGGAGTTAATTTTACTGGAAAGACAGTAACAATTGTTGTGCCCTTCAAAGAGGGGGGTGGGACAAGTAGGTTCACAAGATTTATGCAACCATTCTTAACAAAATATGTACCTGGAAAACCTGTAATCAAGATAATGCACATACCAGGGGGAGGTGCTATCAAAGGATCAAATTATTTTCAAAAAAATCAAAAACCTGATGGTACATACCTTTTTGGATGCTCTACATCAGTGATTGTAAACGTTGCTGTCGGAAATCCTTTAGTTGAATATAATTTGAGTTCATATAAACCAGTAATTTTATTGCCTCAAAACACACACTGGTTTACAAGAAGTGATTTGGCAGACCAACCGCATGATATTTCAAAACTTCAACAAATGAAACTGGTTCTATACGCTTTAAAAACGCCTGCATCAGCCGATCTGTTTCATATTTGGATTTTTGATAAATTGGGAATAAAAGGCGCAAAACCTATTCCTGGCTTATCATCCTCAGGAGGTTATCAGGCTTTTTTGAGGGGGGAGATACATATAAGTTCACATGGTGCTGCAAACTATATTAAAAGGGTTAAACCAGAGATTGAAAAAGGGAAGGTGGTCGATCTTATGACACTTGGTATTGTTGGAAGTGATGGTTCAGTTACAAGGAATCCACTTGCACCCAATGCCCCTACATTTCCAGAAATGTATCAGAAAGTGAATAATAAAAAACTTTCTGGAGAGGATTTAGAATCTTTTTATTCTATCGCTGCTGCCTGGTCTCAGGCATCTAAATCATTATTACTTCCAGAAGGAACTCCAGACGAAATTGTAAATGTTTGGAGGAATGCTGCTACAAAAATGGTTAATGATCCGGATTTCAAGTCAAAAGCCAAAAAAGCACTGGGGCCATTTCCATTAATTATTGGTGAAGAGGCAGGCCCAATAATTAAGAAAGCATCTGTTTTTTCTCAAAATACAAAAAAACAACTAAATACTGTTTTAAAGAAACATAAATTCACATTCAGGCTTCAATAAAAATTCTTGCTAAAGAGCTGCTTTTTAACTATGCAGCTCTTTTTTATTAAAATATGGAACAGTTTATTTCATCATTGGTGCAATTATTTGAATTCACTCACCTGCTTTATTTATTTGGAGGAACATTACTTGGGCTAACAGTAGGTATTCTACCTGGTCTAGGTGGCACTTCAGGTTTAGCGCTTGTACTACCATTCGTTTTTAATTTACAGCCTTCTTATGCCCTTGCAATGATGATTGGCATTTTAGCGCCAACAACAACATCTGACACTTTTCCAGCTGTTTTGATGGGAATACCTGGTACTGCAGGTTCTCAAGCAACAGTAATGGATGGATTTCCATTGTCCAAGGCTGGCGAAGCCGCTAGAGCGTTGAGTGCAGCATTTTTTTCTTCATTATTAGGCGGTATATTTGGGGCGTTTATTTTATCCATATCTATATATTATGCAATACCAATAATCATGGCTTTTGGTTTTGGCGAACAATTTCTACTTATAATTTTAGCACTTCTTATGGTGGGTGCTCTTACAGGTGATAATTTCATTAAAGGCATCACTGCATGTTTTTTAGGATTAATTATTGGATCAATTGGCACTGCACCGATCACAGGAGATCCAAGGTTTACATTCAACACACTTTATTTAATTGAAGGAGTTCCACTTGTTGTTGTTGGAATGGGATTATTTGCCATTCCAGAAATAGTAGGTCTTCTTGACTCAAAAGGTGCTATAGCAAAATCATTAAATATTGAAAAAGGTTGGTTTCAAGGTATTAAAGATGTATTGAACAATTGGTTTATTGTAATTCGTTGTTCTACGATTGGATGTATTGTTGGAGCTTTACCAGGTCTAGGCGGGACAGTTGTTGATTGGATCGCATACAGTCATTTAAGACAAACTACAAATGATACATCTATGTTTGGTAAAGGAGATATCAGGGGTGTAATAGCTCCTGAATCTGCAAATAATGCTAAAGAGGGGGGTGCTTTAATTCCAACATTGCTATTTGGGATTCCTGGTTCTGGTAATAAAGTTTTACTTCTCGGTGGTTTTGTTCTTATTGGAATAGAACCAGGATTAGATATGGTGACTACTAATCTGGATCTCACTTATTTGATGATTTGGTCTCTGGCTATTGCAAACATTTTAGGTGCTGGAATATGTATTCTATTTGCGAATCATATATCAAAATTAACACTTGTAAGGTATTACATACTGGCTCCTGTAATGATTGTATTAATTTTTTTTGCAACTTTTAATTATAATCGAGATTGGATCGATTTTATAGGCTTACTAACTTTTGGCATGATTGGAATAACATTTAAGGCATATGGATGGTCAAGACCAGCATTATTGATTGGATTCTTTCTTTCAACAAAGGTTGAACTATTGAGCTATCAAACATATGCAGTTTATGGCTTAACTTTTATCCATCGCCCTGTATCAATTATCCTTATTATTTTATGTCTTTCAACTATTTTATTGTTGTTACGTCAAAAATTTGGAGAGTCGAAAAATTCTAACTCGATAAAGAATAAAAACCATCAGATTTATTTCATATTCTTATTATTAGTCTTGCCGATTATGATGTCTGTAGTAATTTATGATTTAGATTATAGGGCAAATATATACCCAATTACTTTGTGTTTTGTTACAATTATTCTACTTTCAATTATATTTTTATTGAAATATTTTGAATCAAATAACTCTTTGTTCATGAAAAATATTTTACTCAGATATATAGGTCTTAATATATTTGAAGAATCAAGTGGTTATAATAATCAATTTGTATATTTTTCAGGACTGATTATATATTTATTTATGAATTATATCTTTGGATTTCCTATTGCTTCTGTAATGTTTATAAATATATTTATTGTTATGCACAATAAAAAAGATTTTAAATTATCAATTATGATTTCAATTATTTTATTGTCAATATTATGGTTATTATCTTCCTTATTAACTTTACAATTCCCTAATGGACTCATAGGTGAAATCATTGATATGCCATGGTGGTTGGGTGGTGAATTAAACTAATAAAATAAATCAATTTAATATGATAAAAACAGCTTTTCCAAATTTACCTCTTTTGAAAAGAGACGAGAAACCAAGGGATACCGGAATTAATTATGTAAGATCACCTGTGATATTAGGGAAATACATTGAAGACTATTTAGAGGCATACCATGAGTATGTGGATATATTCAAAATTTCAGGTAAACAGGCTGCTTTAATGTCTGAAAAATCATTGATCGATTATGTTTCAACATGTAAAAAGCATAATGTTTTAGTAGGTATAGGTAATCCTGTTATGGACGCAGCATTATCAGGAGGCAAAAAAGTTGTCAATGAATATATTGATAAGTCTGTAGATTTAGGAATTGATATTATTGAAATATCTAGCATCGCCAGGTCTATAGATGATATTGAAATGTGTCATTTAATTGAAAGAATATCCAGTAAGGGTATTAGAGTATTGAACGAAATAGGTGTCGCTTTTGCGCATTCTGAAATTGATGATAATTCTATTTTTATTAATCGGCTAATAAATCAATCAACTAAATACCTAAAAGCTGGTTGCTGGAAAATTGTTATTGAGTCTGAAGGTTTGACTGAAAATCTAGATAAAATTGATTATAGATGGAGTGTTATTGATTCGATTATAAGCCCATTAGAATTATCACAATTTATTGTTGAAGCAGACAATCAAGATATATTAAGTAAATATATTGAAATTTATGGTCCTAAGATCAACATGATGATAGATCATAATCGTCTATTAAAAATGGAAGCAGCAAGGTTGGGATTTGGTCCTTCACAATTCTTATGGGGTAAAGTTGTAAGATATTAATGTCAATCAAAAAATAGTATGTAAGTCTAAATTATAAATTCCAGACTAATTGATCTTTTAAGTTGTCTAGCTCCCACATTTTCAATTAATTTTATGGTAACTCTCTCTGTCCACCCAAGGGTCCCCCCTCGATACATAGGAATCCTCTTTTTTTTAGATTCTCCCAAAAATAGAGGGACGGGATGCCCTAGATAGTCGAAAGGGCCTGTTTTGTTCCCCATCCCCTTGATCAAGAGATGAAGGCAAACAAAGGCCCACCCCCCTTTACATAAAGTAGTTAGTCGCATTTATACGCCCATGACTGTAGGCATCCATTTCTATTTATAAGTTCCTTTTCACCAGGCCAAGCCCACCTTCAGTTCATCCCTGTCACCCATGAAGGGGGAGATCGGAAGGCTTTGGTATTACTAATGGGGACACAGGTTTTTTGTTGGGATACTTGAGTCTAACACAAGTTCCATTAAAACATGATATCAGAATATCATTAAAGCTTATTCAGGCTTTTACCGATACAGAACCGAGGTCTATCCAAGCCCTAAATATATTTTTTTATGTTATGATTTATCCATTCTCTATCTCAATATTATTAAAATTAGGATTCTAAATTTCACATTAAACATAGTTATGAATAAATTAAAATTTTTAATTATTACATTTTTCTTGTTAACTGGATGCAAGGCAAATATAAAAAATAATGTAGAGGTTAAAGATATTGTTTTGCGTAAAGTTCCAGCTTATAATTTGTCTAATGAAGCAATCTGTAAAGTATTAAAACAAGTAGATTTACCTTCCTTAATTAAAGAAACAAAAAAACGTGGCCTTAATTGTAGAAATACCGATAAGCCATTGGTTAATTGGGAAACTCCTTTATCAAAAAATAATTTTGTATACGAAAGGCAGTATCAGAAAAAATATAAAGTGATAATCCCTGAATATCAAAAAAACAAAATAAAAAGTATTTATGGCACACCTCAAGAATCACTAAAATTTTATAAATTTTATAATCAAAATTTTGAAAATCATATGCTATCTCAAGATTGGAGACAATTCTATTGCAATGAATGGTTATTAGATCTGCAGTGGGTTGACAATGCAGGAACAAAGAATCTTGATGGAAGTCTTGCTTGGTTAGCTGGAACAGAAAGAGATTCATTTGTTATTTGTGAAGATATGATGCTTAGATTGTCATTAATGGGTCTTTTTTCATCAAAACGAAGCAAGATTTTTCAAAATATAATTGAAAATTGGATAAGGAATGATGCTCCTAAGAAAAATTCGACCAATAAAGATCATGTAAATATTCAATATGTTTTTTTTATTAATGGAGCTTTTAATGGTGTAGAATTACTTCATCAGAATTTTAATTGGGATGAAAATAAATATAAAAAATATGCTAAATGGATGAAAAGCAGGACTTTAGAGTTTTACCCTATTGAAAAGGGTTACAAATCTTCTATTAAAAAATGTCTTTCAGTAATTAGAAAAGTTAGTGACAGATCAAATGAATGTCAGAACCAAGCAACATTAACTGCTCAAGCGACTTTAAGGGCTGGCATTTGGCTTAAAGACAAAGAATTTATTGATCAGGCATTTCTCACATTCCATAAGTATATGACTGGAATTCGTAATGATGGTAGTAATATTTCTGATGGATCAAGAAGTTGTGTGGCAGCCAATTATAATATTTGGGCATCAGCCTATATGGAAAATTTTGTTTACTTGTGGTCTTTAATTGGTTCTCCTTTATGGGAACATAGATCTCTGGGTATGGGTACACCAAGTGAGTCTGTAAAATATAGCTTATCCCTATTTGAAAACCTTGATCTAATAAATCCACACACTTTAGAAAATGGGAAAAATTATAATAACTGCTCACCAAATAAAAATAACCGTAAGCAAATTAAAATGAGAGAAAGATACACTAAAATATATTTCGCACCATATTTTTTTCAAATAAAAAATATAGATCCAGTAGAATTTGTCGGGGGAAAAAATTATTTGCAAAGTAATGATTATCTATTTGATGGAGGAAATTTTGAAATAAGTTATCTTTATCATCACCCAGAAAAAGCAAGGAAAGCTGAAAATTTATATATTTCACTAAAGGGTAAATATATTAAAAATAATACGGATTTAATAAATAATGGTTTGAAAAACAAAAAAAGAGGTATTTTAAAAGAATATGACACTGTGATTCAACTTTTTGCTTTACACAAAGATGATGAATATAAATACCCAATTTTTATTGCCATTAAAAAATATAATTTTATAGATATTTTGCTACCAAGGCTTTCAATTAAAAATGGAGACCCTTGGAATCTTGATAAAAATATAATGAAATTTTGCAGCAAAAAATCTACTACAGATGAATCTTATATAATAAATTTAAATCAAATATCTAATGAAACCGAAATAAAATGCATACTTTCTTCATTTACTTTTGAAGAAAGTAATATTTTTCTTAAGTCATACAATGAATTGATAAAGAATGTGAACATTATATTTCAAGATTCTATTAAAGAATCTAATGATGAACATGAAAAGAGATTATTAAAAAAAAGTTTAGACTGGCTAAATTTAAATCAATTTAAAGTTTTAACAATGAATTAAATTAAAAAATGGAGAAAAATTTTGGCGGTAGAATATGTGCTGATTATTTAAAATAAATAACAATATAACCAACTTAAGGTGAGCCTTTGATCATTGACTACCACCCTTCACCCACGTACCAAAAGGTACCCTCTTCCATAACCAAGGTAATCCATACTCCTCTTTCTTTTCCATCCTCTGTGTTCAACCAAAGGTCTGGCTGCAAGCAAGACCCCCATCCCACCCAAGGGGCCGCCATTCGATACATAGGTATCCTGGCTGATCGAGATGCAGGAGCTGGATGTTTAGGGATAGGACCGATACCCACACTGAAGATCCCACCCCTAAATACATAGGGCTCCGGCATGCGGATAAGACTAAAAGG
>PBZO01000009.1 GCA_002731115.1 Candidatus Pacearchaeota archaeon | reverse complement strand
ACCATCCTTCCGAGGAGACTTATTGTGCAAAGCCTTTTTTATAAAAAGATTTATAAATACTTTTTTCTTATCCTAAATCATTACAAAAGGGTGAAAATGAATAAGAAAAATTTACAATTAGTATTTTTTGGAGCATTTATATTAATATTATTAATAGTTTTAGTTCATGCTATAGTAGTTGCAACAATACAAGGTCCATTGTCAAATACAAATTTTTCTACAGCAGCAGCATTAAATTTTACTTGTACTGTAAGTATGGCTAATGTAATTAATGTTACGTTATTATATAATGCAAGTGGTGGACCAACTAATTTAAGCTCTTATAATATAACAATGATTATAAATTCAACAGGGGAAAATCAAAGCGTGTTTTCAAATACAACTAATTTAAGCTCTGCAACAACCATAATAGCATTAAATGATTCAACCACATATAATATGACTTGTTTTGCTGATAATGGTTCTATGCAAAATTATTCATCCTCAGCAAATATAACTATAGATAGTACTCCCCCTGCCGTTACTGATTTTTCTACAACTGTAAGTAGAGGTAATTATTCTGGAACAATTGTTTTAAATATAAGTGTTACTGATGCAACAATAGGAGTAGGATATGTTTATTTTAATATAACTAATTCAACTGGAGTTCAGGTAAATTATACAAAAGCAAGTAATGTCAGTGGAAATTATTATAATATTAGTGTAGATACTTCAAAATTCAGCGATGGAGCATATAATATTACTGTTTGGGCTAATGATACTTTAATAGGCAAATCAAATAGTTCAGAAAATATAACTGGGAATATGAATAATTCTGAAAAGATTAAGGTAGTATTTGATAATACTGCACCTACAGCAACTTATTCTTGTTCTCCTAGTACTGTAACTTCGGGAGATACTGTAACATGCACTTGTTCTCCTTCAGATGCAACTTCTGGGATAAACTCTTCTCAAACATCAACTACTACTCCTTCAACATCAAATACAGGAACTATTACAGAAACATGTAATTTTGTTGATAATGCTGGAAATGCAGGAAGTCAAACTGCAACATATACTGTTGAAATGAGTACTTCAGGAGGAACTAGTAGCAGTGGTGGCGGAGGAGGAAGCACAACAACTACAGAAACTGTAGCAGAAGTTAGTAAAACACATTCATGGTCTAAAATGACTTCTGGAACAACATTTACCATTGAAAATTTTTTGAGTGATTTTGGAGTAAAACAAATCCTAATTGAATTAACTAAAATAGCACAGAGTGTTAAAATAACTGTTTCAAAATATGATGGAAAACCAGCGTATCTGTTGAAAGAATGTTGTCCTAAAGTAAAAACAGGGGATGTTTACAAATATCTACAAATTAAAGAGACAAATATCGGAAGTAAATTAAGTAAGGCAACAGTTACAATTAATGTAGAAAAAACGTGGGTATCTAGTAGAGGACTTGATAAAGAGGATATATCGATGTTTAAATTTGATGAAAGTTCAGAAGAATGGAATGAATTAACAACAACATATGTTAGTGAGGATGATACTAATTATGTTTATGATGTTGTATTAACATCTTTTAGTTATTTCACAATTGCAGGAAAAGAGAAAGCTGAACCAGTAGTTGAAGAAGAAAAAAGTGTTGCAGAGAAAATTAGGGAAACTGGAGAACAAGTAGCAGAAAAAGTAAAAGGAAAAAATTTATTTAAGAGTATCTGGTTCTGGGTAATTGTTGTAGTAATATTGATTTTAATTGGATATGCTGCTAAGAAAAATGAGTGATTTATCTTAAGAACATAAAACTTTTTTAATCTATTTTATTCTTATATATCTATGATAAATGAAAATTACATGATTTCTGATTTGCATATACACTCCAGATTTTCAAGAGCTTGTAGTAAGAATATTGATTTTCCCAATTTAGTTAAATGGGCTAAAATTAAAGGACTTCATTTACTTGGGACAGGGGATTTTACCCATCCAATTTGGTTTGAAGACATTAAGAAATTAAAAGAGAAGAATGGATTTTATTATTATAATGATTTCCCTTTTATTATATCTGGAGAAATTTCTTTAATGTATACTCAAGGCAAGGGAAGAAGAATTCATTTAGTTTTATTAGTTCCAAGTATTGAAATTGCCAAGAAGATTAATTCTTATCTAGATACAAAAGGGAGAAGAGATTATGATGGAAGACCTATCTTTGGGATGCCTTGTGATGAGTTTGTAAGGGAAATGATGAGCATTTCAAAAGAAATTGAGATTATACCTGCGCATGCCTGGACTCCATGGTTTGGAGTATATGGGAGTAATTCAGGGTTTGATAGCTTAAAGGAGTGTTTTAAGGAGGAATTTGAGAATATTCATGCAATTGAAACAGGAATGTCTTCAGATCCAGAGATGAATTGGAAAATAAAAGAACTTGGGAGCAAATCAATTGTTAGTTTTTCTGATGCACATTCATTTTGGCCATTTAGAATAGGGCGAGAAGCAACTATTTTTAAGAAATGTGATTCATATACAAAGATAATTAAACAAATAAGAGAAAATGACTTTATTTCTACAATAGAAACCAATCCGGCTTATGGCAAGTATCATTGGGATGGACATAGAAATTGCGAATTTTCGTGTGAACCTGAGAAAACAAAAGAGTTAAATGGGATTTGTCCAAAGTGTGGGAAAAATTTAATTATTGGTGTTGAATATAGAGTTAATAATCTAACTAATAAGGAAAGTAACCATAAAATAAAAAAGCCTTATTATACCTTATTACCTTTACATGAGATAATTTCTCTTTTTTTAAGTATGAATATGAATAGTAAAAAGGCATGGGATTTATACAATTCTTTAATTGAAGAATTTGAAAATGAATTTAATATTTTATTAAATATCTCAAAAGAAGATTTTATTAAAAAAGGAGTTAATGAAAAATTAATTAGTTTAATTTTAAAAAATAGAGAAGGGAAAATAAAAGTTAAACCAGGATTTGATGGAGAATATGGCGTTGCTGTTGTGGGAAATCAAGATAAACAAAAGACTTTATCTTAACATATTTTTTATTTTAACAAACTTGTAATGTGCATCTTTTGTTGGTTTTTTACATTTAGAACAAGTATTTTTTAAGGTATAAGCTTTACATTTTTTACATTTTTTTAATATCATTTTTCTAGGATATTAAAATCTATCCCTTCTTTTTTTGCTTTCTTTTCTATTTCGAGCAATATTTCCTTAAGGATATTTGCTGTTGATTTTAGATCATTAGATTCTGTTTTTATAGAATATTTCCCAGCAGAAATATATTTTATTTCTCCTTCTTTTATTCTACCTAAGATATCTTTAATTAAATTTAGCCCATTTGATTTTGTTGTTGTCAAATTAATCTCTTTTTTTATTATTGCTTTCTTTTGTTTTTGGGAATTTAATATATCTAATATCTTTTTAGTTTCATTTTTTCCGACTATCTTTTCTAGTCTCTTTGAATTTTCTTTTGCTTCTTCTAAAAAGTCATAAATCTTTTCTTCATTTAATATTTCTTTAATTATTTTATCTGCTTTTTCTCCTAGAATACTTTTTAAAACACTAATGTAACTTTTCTCTTGTTTGTATTGTTCTATTAATTCCTTTTTCTCTTTTTGCGTTACTCTTCTTAATGATAAATCAATTCTATCTCCAGAAATTCTTAATATTTTGCAAACTATTCTTTTTTTTGGAACTACATAATCTCTTAAATTTCTTATTCTTCCAGGAGCAATTTCACTTAAAATAATACTCCCTTCACCATTTCCATCTATTTTTACAAAAACTATAGTCCCAACTATTCTATCAACAGTACACATTACTATTTCTCCTACATCCAAATCCATAATTTATGAAGAAAAATAAGGGTTTTAAATCTTTACCAACTCAATTTCAAAACTTTTTTGTAAAGAATTAATAAATTCTTTTTCTTTATTTTTAGAAATAATTCCTCCTGCTGCGAATTCATGTCCTCCCACCTCTCCACCTATTTTTTCAATAATTTTATTTAAAATCTCTCTTACATTTCTACCTTTTCTCCCAACATTTCTAGAAGAGATTTTTATTTTATCTTCGTAGTAAGCCATAGTAGTTATAATTGTTCCCTCTTCATATACTGAAGAATTTGAAAGTATACTTGCAATTGTTCCTATCATTGTATCTTTAATTATATTTTTAGCATTGATTATCACAAATCCGTCTCCTTCTATCTTTTTTGTTTTTGATACAAAGTTTAATCCAGATATTAAAAATTGTTTGTATTTTACATGAATTGATTCTGCTCTTTTTTTTATTTTTGAAATTTCCATACAAAATTGAATTGCTATATTTGTTTCTCCTAGCCTTGAACATGCATTAATCATGGCACTTAACTCTCTTGCATCTTCAAGTTTGTTGAATAATTTTATTAAGAAGATATCTCCAATTATCTCCTCTTGTTTTGCTTTTGGTTTTCTTAACATTATTGCTGTAACTAATTTTTCCATTTCTTCTTCACTCAATTCGATTAAAGTTTTGTATCTTCCATTTATTGGATTTAGTTTAATCTCTTTTAATAATTCTTTAACTCCTTCTGTATCCCCTGTAACTTTTGGGATATAAGGTTTTGAGCTAAATTCAAGAGTTTTATTTAGAGGTCTTGTTGAAGGATATACAAGTAACCCTCTTTTTTTCTTTATTTCTCCATCTTTTAAAATATTATTATTTAATTTATCTATATCTTTTTCAAGCATATCTCCAATCATTCCCAAAATAGCTATTTTTGCAAATTCCTTATTTTCAGAATTTATTTCCTTACAAAAAAGATAAGTTAAACCAGAACTACTTATTTTCTGTTTATCATGTAATTCCGGATTAATTATATGTACATTTTCTGGAATATCTTGGATTATTTCATGATGGTCAATTATGAATACATCTTTTAATTGTGAGTTTGAGATATAATTTAAACTTCCAGATGCTAAATCTAGAAAAAGAATTAATTTTTCCTTGGGTAGATCATAAATAAATTGTTCTTCTAAACTTTTTATAATTTTAACCGAAAAAACCCTATCCAATTTTTTTAATGTTTGAATAATTATTGAAGTAGAAGTAATACCATCTGTATCAAAATGACTTATTATTTGAATTTCTTTATCTTGAGATATCTCAAGGAATTTTTTAACTGTTTCTTCTATTTTTATTTCTAAAGAATTTCCCCTCTTTTCCATCTTAATTTAAAATAATTTATTCAACCTTAAAATATTTCTTAAGTTTCTTAAGTTGTGAAAATATTCTATCTTTTTCTCTTTTTGCTCTTTTATCCTGCTTATTCTTTTCATAATGTTTTTTAACTTTTTCTAATTTTGCATTAACATTTTTTAGGTCCGGATTTATATAATTATCTTTTAATATTTTAGATATTTTTTTATTATATTCTCTTGGATGGATTTTTTGCTGTCTTAATTCTTCTCCTATTTTCTCACTAGTCAATCCTTTTTTCCCAAATTCTATAATTTTTTTTTCAAATTCTAATTGAGATATCTTTTTTGGTTTTAAATCTTTTTTGTTAGAATCCTTTTTTTTAGTTCTTATTTTTTTTAGCATTTTATTAAATTGCAATATACTTTTTTAAACTTTACTATCTCATCAATTCTATTAAATTTTATATACATAATCTTTAAATAGATATATTTTGACAAACTAAAATGAGGAAATTTAAATATGGTAGAAAAGTGGATATTAGACGTTAAGAAAAGAGCAAAACAAGGATCGCCTATTATTACTAGTGGAAGAAGTGAAAATCATACTAAAATAAATCTTTCTGATTTAGTGTTTATGCCGGCTCAATTGACTAGGAGACCAAAAGATTATTTTAAAGAGAAAATTAAAACTGAAACTATCTTGGGGAAGACAAGTAATCATCCTATGAAATTAAGCATGCCTATTTTGACTGCTGCAATGTCTTTTGGAGCATTAAGTGCAGGTGCTAAGATAGCACTTGCAAAAGGTTCTGCAATTGCCGGAACTGCGGACAATACTGGGGAAGGGGGAATGTTAAAAGAACAAAAGGAAAATGCAAAATTAATAATTGCACAGTATTCTACTGGAAGATTTGGCGTGGATGAAGAGTATTTAAGGGAAGCAGATGCAATTGAAATTAAAATTGGTCAAGGAGCTAAACCTGGTCAAGGGGGATTACTTCCTAAAGAAAAAATTACTGAAAAAATAGCTGAAGTTAGAAATATCTCAATGAGTGAAGATGTACATTCTCCGCCATATCATTCTGATATTAATGATATTAATGAATTAAGAGAGAAAGTTGAATCGTTAAGAGAGTTAAATGGTGGAAAGCCTATAATTATTAAACTTGGTGCTGGAAATGTTGAAAAAGATGTAGAGCTTGCTTTAGAAGCTAATCCTGATATTATCGCCATTGATGGTTTATCTGGAGGAACAGGAGCAGCTCCACAATCTATGTTAGATGATTTTGGTTTACCAATAGTTCCTGCAATTGTTAAGGCAAGAAGAGTTTTAGACGGGAAAAATGCAAAACAGGAATTAATTGTAGGAGGGGGTTTTAATACAGGAATTGAAATTGCTAAGGCTCTTGCTCTCGGAGCAGATGCTGTTTTTATAGGAACTTCTTTAATGGTTGCAATGGGATGTATCTATTGTAGGCAATGCCATCTTGGAAAATGTATGGTTGGGATTGCAACTCAAGACCCTGAACTCGAAAAGAAATTAGATCCTGAAGCAGGAGAAAAAGTTGCAAATTTTTTTAAATCTTGTAATGAAGAAATTAAAATGACTGCTGCAGCTATAGGCCATGATGATGTTTCTAAACTTGAGAAAAAAGATTTAAGGAGTTTAAGTTTACTCATGAAAGAAGTTTCTGAAGTGGAATTAGTATAATTAATCTTTTTAATATAAGATTAAGTTAGATTTATATATATCTTTATTTTTTATAATAAAAGAGGAGATGTGAAAATGGTTTTTTTAGAAGTAGAAACAAAAGTAAGAATTGATGACGTTGATAAATTAAGAAAGAAAATTAAAAAAATTGCTAATTTTGAAAAAAAAGAATCCCGTAGTGATGATTATTTCGCTTTAAATAAAAAATTTAGGAAACATGGTTATCCCAAAAAAGCATTTAGAATAAGGAATAATGGAAAAGAATATGTTATTAATTTTAAAAAATGGAAAAAAGATTTCTGGACAAAAGAGATTGTCGTTAAAGAAGAGTTTGAATTCAAGATAGATGAGACAGAAAACTTTCTTTTTCTAATAAAGGATCTGGGGTTTGTTGAATGGATGAAAAAAATTAAGACTTCTGAATCCTACACCCACAAAAAAGATAAGAGAATTGTAATTGAGATAAATAAAGTAAAGCATCTAGGTTATTTTATGGAAATAGAGTATCTTGCAAAACCGAGTGAAATGAAAAAAGCAAAGAAAAAGATTTATGATGTTCTAAGAGAACTTGAGATAAATAAAGACCAGATTAATAATACGGGTTATACTAAAATGCTATGGGATAAGGGCATTAAAGATAGTAAATATTTTATTGATTAGAATGGTTAATTATATTATTAAAAAATCTGGGAAATTCTTGCCAAGTAAAGAGATGAAGAAAATTGCTTGGATTAAGGATAAAAAAATTTACAAGGAAGCTGAAAAAAATCCCATTAAATTTTGGGGAAAACTGGCAAGAGAAGGATTAAAATGGGAAAAACCTTGGAAAAAAACATATGAAGAAAAACCTCCTTATTTTTATTGGTTTAAGGGAGGGAAATTAAATTTTTGTGTTAATGTTTTAGATAGACATTTAGATAATCCTAATAAAACAGCACTAATTTGGGTTCCTGAACCAACAAATGAAAAAACAATTAAATTAACTTACAAAGAACTTTATGACAAGGTTAATAGATTTGCAAATGTTCTAAAAAAATTAGGAGTTAAAAAAGGGGATGTTGTTGCAATTTATTTACCAATGATTCCCGAAGTATTAATTGCAATGCTTGCATGTACTCGAATCGGTGCTATTCATTCTGTTGTTTTCTCTGCTTTTTCAGCTGATGCATTAAAGATAAGACTATTAGATGGAAAAACAAAAATCTTAATTGGTGCTGATGGATATTATAGGAGAGGAAAAAAAGAAGATTTGAAAAAGAAAGTTGATAAAGCAATTATTGGGACAAAAGTAAAGAAAGTTATTATGGTTAATCGTTTTAATAAAAATAAGAATTATTCGGGGAAATTTGTTTCATTTGAAAAAGAAATAAAAAAAGCAGATCTATATTGCAAACCTGTAATAATGAATTCTGAAGATCCGTTGTTTATATTATATACTTCAGGTACAACAGGGAAACCAAAAGGAATTGTTCATGATATAGGAGGTTATGCAACCTATGCATATTGGACAACAAAATGGAGCTTTAATTTACATGAAAATGATGTTTTGTGGTGTACGGCAGATATTGGATGGATAACCGGTCATACTTATACCTTTTATGGCCCTCTTCTTAATGGAAGTACTAGTTTAATTTATGAGGGGACTCCGGATTATCCAAATTATAGTAGATGGTGGAAAATAATTGATAAAAATAATATCGCTGTATTTTATACTGCGCCAACTGCAATTAGGATGTTTATGAAGGCTGGAGAGAAATTTCTAAGAAAACATAAATTAAATACTCTTAAGATATTAGGTACAGTTGGAGAGCCAATAGATAAAAATGCATGGGAATGGTATTTTAAAAAAATAGGAAAATCAAGATGTCCTATAATTGATACTTGGTGGCAGACTGAAACAGGAGGAACTCTAATAAATGTCCTTCCAGGTATAGGCCCATTTATTCCTACAGTTGCAGGATATAGTTTTCCCGGAACAAAACATATTGTTGTTGATGAAAAAGGGAAGAGAGTAAAGGAGGGGAAAACAGGCTTCTTGGTTCAATTAAGTCCGTATGCCCCTGGAATGCTTCATGGGATTTACAAAGATAATAAAAAGTACAAGGAGACTTATTTCAAAAAATTTAAAAATAAATATGATACTAGTGATGGCGCGTATATAAGAGATGGATTAATTAGAGTTACTGGCAGAACAGATGATGTTATGAAAGTTGCAGGCCATAGAATTTCGACAGCAGAACTTGAAGATGCAATAAATAAATATAAATTAGTAAATGAATCTGCAGTTGTTCCAATTCCAGATAAAATTAAAGGTCAAGTACCAATTGCCTTTGTTGTCTTGAAATCAAAAAGTAATCTAAAAATAGAAATTCTTGAAAAACAAATAAAACAAGAAGTTGATAAAACTCTGGGACCAACTTCAAGGATAGCAAAAGTATATTTTGTTAATGATCTTCCTAAAACTCGTTCTGGCAAAATTATGAGAAGAATTCTAAAAAATGTCTTAAATAAAGAAGAATTAAAAGGCTTAATCACTTTAGTTAATCCTAATTCTGTTGAAGCAATTAAGAAAATTGTTGAAAATAATAAATAAATAACTATCTTTTTATTCAATCATAATACTTCGTATTCCCATTCTAAGTATCCATTCAGTTTTTTTGTTTTCTATTTTTTTAAAGGGAAGATAATTGGGGCAATTTTTCTTCTAAAGTCTTTCTTTTTTCTTGATAAAAGATTCCCAAAGGTATTTTATTTTTTTTTGAATTATAATCCCATTTATCTGCAATATCTAAGGCTTCTTTTATTTTTCTATTTTTTGTAGGTATTTTATACATTAAATTATCTTTATTATTTATCTCTAGATTAAAAATAATGCAATCCTGCATAATTTCAACAAAAGAAAATCCCTTATGTTTTATTGCTTGTTTTATAATCTCTGCAGTATGGTTAATATCTCTTGCATTGCATCTTGCAACAAAAGTTGCTCCGGAAGATATTGCCAATTTAATTGGATTTAGGGGTAGATTAGATTCTCCAAGCGGTTTAGCTTTATTCTTATAACCTTGTTGACTTGTAGGAGTTGCTTGACCCGTTGTTAATGAAAAAGATTGATTATCATGGACAATAAGAGTAATATCAGGATTATATCTTCCCATGCTTATAAAATGGGCCATACCTTCAGAATAAGTATCTCCATCTCCTGCAAATCCCAATACTTTTAAATTCGGATTTCCCATTTTTATTCCCAAAGCAGTTGGCAAGACTCTTCCATGTAAACCATAAAAACCAGAAATATTTAGATAATCAAATATCTTGCCATGACATCCGATTCCTGTAACCATCACGAAATTTTCTTTTTTTATTCCCTGTTTTGTTAGACCTGTTAGGGCTTTTTTTGTTGATTCTAAGATCATATTATTAGGACATCCAAGACACCAAGTTATTTTATTTTTTGTTTTAAATTCTTTCATTTTATTTTCAGGATTTCATCTTTTAAATCATTCGAGTAAAAAGGTCTTCCATCATATTTTAAAATCCTATTCTTAATTTTAATACCTGTTTTTTCTCTAATTAATCTCCCAAGTTGTCCTGTTAGATTATTTTCAACTAAAATAATTTTTTTTGCTTTCTGAATTTCTTTTTTAATTTCATCAGATAATGGTTTTAAATAAATAACTTGTAAAAACTTAAAATCAAGATCTTTTATTGCATCAATAATAGCCCCTCTTGTTGAACCCCAGCCAATAATCAAATTCTTACTATTTTTCTTACCATGAATTTTTATCATCTCAAATTTTTTACATTCCTTTTTTATTAACTTATATTTTTCAATTCTTTTCTCTGCATTTTTTATTGCAATTGTTGCATTTTCAGTTGTATTTCCAAATTCATCATGTTCATAACCTGAATTTTTTACAATTATTTTTCCAGGTATCTTTCTTTTTGTTTCTATCTTAAGTGGATTTTTTATCTTTTCATTTGACGAGAATTCAGATTCAGCAAGGTGTTTATCTGAAAGTATAATTGAAAGAGAATTAAACTTTTGTGAAAGATAAAAGGCTTCATTTGTTTTTTCTATAGATTCTACTGGATTTCCCGGAGCAATTACAACTCGCGGAAATTCTCCATGACCTCCTCTTAGTGCTAAATTTAAATCTTCTTGAGAAGTATAGGTAGGAATTCCTGTTCCAGGACCTTTACGGGATGCAAGATAAACAACTAAGGGTAATTCAGTAATTCCTTGTAAACTTAAGGATTCAGTCATTAAATCAAATCCTCCTCCACTTGTTCCTATCATTACTTTTGCTCCAGAAAAACTTGCACCCAAAGCGGCATTTGCAACTGCAATTTCATTTTCATTTTGGAAAACAAGATAATTATTTTCTATTTGCTTGCTTGCCAACTCATGTAAAACTCCTGTTGAGGGAGTCATAGGATAAGCAAAATAAATATTAATTTTTGAGTTTATTGCTCCTTTTGCTATTGCTCTACTACCACTCATTATTTCAAGTTTATTTTTTAATCTTTTTAATTTGAATTTATCTTTTTGGTTTATGTAACCTTTTTCAACTGCTTCTAGACTATTTTTATTATTAAATTTTTTCTTTATCTCTTGAATAAGAATTTTTTTATCACTTCCCAATATTTTAATTAAAGCACCGGAAAGAGCAAGATTTATATCTTTTTTTAAATCAATAAATCTCTTAGAATCAATAATAAAACCATCTTTTTTTAATTCTTTTTTATGTATATCTATTGTATCTTGATCCATTGCAACAATCCCATCTAGTTTACTTTCATGACTCTCGATTTTCTCATCTGATATGGAGAGAATATTAAAATTGTGGCCCCCTCTTATTAAAGAAGGATAGTCTCTATAATTAAATATGAAATAACCCTGACTTGTTATTGTTTTAGATACTATCTCTGAGATTATGTTTATTCCTTGACCGGCTCTTCCTCCTATTAATATATTCAACCTCATTCATATAATAAATTTCATTGATATTTAAAGTTTAGTAAGAAAAGAATTAATTATTTCTGATTATATAAATATTGGAATTTATAAAATTATTTAAATGTATAAAATATATAATTTTATGGGCAAGACAATAGGAATTATTAGTTTAAAAGGAGGCGTAGGCAAAACTACGGCAGTTGTTTCACTAGGAAGCGCAATTGCAGACTTTGGGAAAAAAGTATTGTTAATTGATTCTAATTTTTCCGCTCCAAATTTAGGACTTCATTTAAATATAATTGATCCAAAAGTTACAATTCATCATGTTTTAAGCAAGCAAGCAAGAATCAATGATTCAATTCATAAGTGTGGGAATTTAGATATAATCCCTGCATCTATATTTGAAAGAATAAATATTAATCCCTTAGAATTGAGAAGTAAGATTAGTGATTTAAAAAGAAGGTATGATGTTATTCTTCTTGATTCATCTCCAGCATTAAATGATGAAACCTTGGCTGCAATGTATGCATCTGATGAGATTCTTGTTGTAACCACTGCAGATCATCCTACTTTAAGTACAACTATAAAAGCTGTTAAGCTTGCAAAACAAAGAAACACTCCTATAAATGGGTTAATTCTGAATAAAGTTCATAAAAGGGGTTTTGAAGTATCTCTTGATGATATTGAAAAAACAGTAGAAGTACCTGTTCTTGCAATGATTCCTCATGATGTTAATATCTTAAAGTCTTTATCTGAATTTACTCCCTCAATTATTCATAAACCAAAATCAGAAGCAAGTATTGAATATAAAAAACTTGCAGCAATACTTATTGGAGAAAAGTATAAACCCTTTAGATTAAGGGATTATCTTAATATAGATCCTAAAAGACCTGAGATTAATAGAGAGATATTTTATGAAGTTATGTTTAAATAAAATCCCTCCAAAAGTCTTATAAATTACTATCAGTTTTTTTCTTTATAGCCCTATAGTTCAGTGGTCAAGAATGCAGGCCTTTGAAGCCTGAAACCCAGGTTCGAATCCTGGTAGGGCTATTTTTTATATCTTCCCCTTTTTTCAACTGTCTTTAATTTCTCAAGAACAATTCTTGAATCTTTATATTTTTTATATTCTTTGATGATTTCTTCAAATAAAATTTCCCAATTCCTAGAATGTTTTGCTTCTATTGCTTTTTTTAAAAGATGTAAATCTACTGCCTTATCTTCATATTTACTACTAATAAATCCAAGTCCAAAATCAATAAAATAAAGTTTATCTTCTTTTAGTATCATGTTTGAAGTTGTCAAGTCTCCATGAATTATATCTGAATCATGAAGTTTTGAGATATTATCGCCTATTTTATTGCAAATTTCCTTTTGTTTTTTTAAGTCATATTTATCTAAATGTTCTGAAAGTTTTTTGCCATCTATGAATTCCATATCAATTTCTTTTATTTTTTCATTTGATTTAATCATTTTTGGAATAGAAACTATTTTAGATGCTTTTTCAAGAAGTTTTGTTTCAGAGCGAGTTCTTAATTTTCTTATTTTATCATCAAGTTCAGAAATTCTATATGATTTTTCTATTCTCTTTTTTGTGATAATGTTCTTATCTAAAAGAATTAATGCTTCTGCTCCTTGTTGGATAATTTTTGAAGTCATTTTAAAACTTCAACTTTTTGCCTTTCATAAATTTTTTAGCAAATTTCATCATTTGTTTTTGATTCATTCCTCCTTCCATATTCATTGTATCCCCTGATTTTAACATTTCATTTAACATCTTATATTGTTTTAATAAAGACCTGATATCAGAATTGTGAACTCCAGAGCCTTTTGCAATTCTTGTAATTTTTGAAGTTTCTTTTTCAAGTAATTCAGGATTTTCTTTTTCTTCCTTTGTCATTGATTTTATTATATGCTCCCATTTAGCAACTTTAGCTTCTTGATTTTCTAAAAGATTTTCAGGAATTTTTGCACTTCCAAGTCCTGGAATCATTGACTTTATTTTATCAAATCCACCCAAGGAATTCATTGATTTTACTTGCTCAATTACATTTTCCAAACTTAATTTACCTTCTTTTAGTTTTTCTTGTATTCTTTTTTGTTCATCCTCATTTGTTATTGATTTTATCTTTTCTATTAAGGATTGTAAATCACCCATTCCTAAAAGACGTGATAAGAATGATTCAGGGTTAAATTCTTCTATATCATTTATTTTTTCACCTGTTGTTATAAAATAAACAGGGGCATTAGTTTCCTTACAGGCTGTTAGTGCTCCCCCTCCTTTTGCAGTTGAATCCATTCTTGTAATTGTTACTCCAGTTATATTTACTGCATCCTTAAATTCTTGAGCTTGTTTTTTTGCTGCTTGACCAATATCAGCAGGCATTACTAAGATTGATTCTGTTGGTTTTATTTTCTTATTCAGAGATTTTATTTCTTTAATTAATTCATCATCCAAGGTATGCCTTCCTGCTGTATCAATTAGAACTACATTGTAATCTTTTAGTTCTTTTTCATGTTTTTCCCATGTTTTTATTGGATCCTTCTCATTCATGTCTATAAAATAAGTTAGTTTATTTGCATCTCCTAATTGTTTTAATTGTTCTTTTGCTGCTGGCCTATGAACATCTAATCCCACTAAAGCAACCTTATTTCCTCTTTTTGCATAATAATTTCCAAGTTTTGCAATTGTTGTTGTTTTTCCTACACCATATAATCCCAAAAGTAAAATTTTGTTTTGTTTTTTTAGTTTTAATTGCTTGTATTCTCCTAAAATTTTCACTAATTCTCCATGGAGTAATTTTATTATATGCTCCTTTTTATCTATTCCTTTTATTCTTTCATCTAGTGCTGCTTTTTTTATTTTATCACTTAATTCCTTAACTAAAATAACATTTATATCTGCTTCAATCATTGCTCTTTGCAAATCGCGGATAATAGTATCCACTAGGTTTTTATCAAGAAATATAGCATTCGTTATCTTGTCAGTTGCTTTTTTTAGTACTTCTCCTAATCTTTCCAGCATATTTTAAGAAGTAGATTTAGAGTTAATAAAGTTGTGGTTCTATTAGATTTGTTGGGATATATTCTCTTTTAAAATATCCTTTCTAACAATTCTTCTATATATTTCCAGGCTCGTTTGTTATAGTTGAAATTTATAATCCTAATTTCTTAATGAATCTTTTCTTATCAAAAGGTTCTATTTCAGCATATAATTGTCCAGTTCCCAAGTATAAAATTGGTTTTTTTGTGACATATCCTACTGATAATGCTGTTCCGCCTTTCTCATCAATATCGGCTTTTGTTAAGATTATTCCATCAATTCCAATAGAAAAATTAAAACTTCTTGCCTGTTCTATTACATCATTTCCAGTGATACTTTCACCTATAAAGATTTTTGTATCAGGCTTTGTAACTTTTGATATTTTTTCTATTTCTTTAATTAGATTTTTTGAAGTATGCATTCTTCCTGCAGTATCAATTAAGACACAATCAATAAGATTTTTTTTTGCATATTTTATTGCATCAAATCCTACTGATGCTGGATCTGATCCGTATTCATGAGAAATAACTTTAATTCCTATTTTTTCTCCATGTTCTTTTATTTGCTCAATTGATGCTGCACGAAAAGTGTCTGCTGCAGCAATTACAGAAGATATTTTTTCTTTTTTTAAGGAATCAGCAATTTTTGCAATAGTTGTTGTTTTTCCGGTTCCATTTATCCCGCAAAATAAGACTACATAGGGTTTCTCTTTTTTTTCATTTATTTTCTTAGCCAAATCATAGGGTTCTATTAAAATCTCTTCAATTATTTCCTTAAATAAATCCTTTATTTCAGATTCTATTTCTTTCTTTAAAAATTCTTTTTCAACAATTTTCTCTTTTAATTCTTTAATCATTTTTTCAGCAACTTCATATGCTACATTATTTTCTAAGAGAAGGCCCTTAAGTTCTTCAGAATAAATTTCAAAATCTTTTTCAGAGATTTTTACCTTTGATATCTTTGTTTTTATTTTTCTAAAAAAAGATTCTGTTCCAGGTTCAGGTGTTTCTTCCTTTAGCTTTTCTAAATCAGGCTCATATTTTTGCAATCCTGGTTCAAATTTCATAGGGAGTTTAATTTCTTTTTTCTTTGGTTCTTCAACTATTTCTTCTTTTTTGGATATCTTCTCTGTCCAATTCCCTATTTTTTCTTTTAAAAATTTAAACATTTTCTTAGAGTTTTCTTGTTTTTATTTATCTTCTTTTAATAACTTTTAGCAATTCTACTTACAAACTAATAAAATATTCATTTTTACCTACTTTAATTATAAAGAATAAAAGAGTTTTTAAGATTTGGTATGTCAAATCTCGGATTCTTCAATATTTTTCTTTATTATTAAGGGAATATAAATTCTTATAAATGGTGACATCATTTTTCTATTATGAAAGGAATACTTGTTATCTTGGATGGAATTGGCGATTTGCCAAATAAACAACTGGGGGATAAAACACCTCTAGAGGTTGCAAATACTCCTAATTTAGATTTTCTTGCATCAAGAGGCGAACTTGGTTATATGCATTCTGTTAATCCAAATTTTATTCCTGAATCAGATGAAGCAATTGTATCAATATTTGGAAATGATTTAATTGCAAGCACAAGAGGACAATTAGAAGCAAGAGGAACAGATATAAAGTTAACTAGAGGGGATTTGGCATTTAGAACTAATTTTGCAACAATTGATTCTATTAAAGAAGGAAATATTCTTGATAGAAGAGCTGGAAGAACACTTACAACAAAAGAAGCAGAAATTTTAGCCAAATCATTAAATAAAATAAAACTTTCATCTAATTTTGAATTTATTCCAACAATTCAACATAGAGGAGTCTTAGTTTTTAGTGGAGGATTTTCAGATAATATTCTGGGGAATGATTCAACATATACTCAAGGAAAATCCAAGGAATTAAGTAAAATTGGATTTTCCAAAGCATTAGATGATGAAGAAAATACCCAGTATAGCGTAAATATTGTAAATGAATTTGTTGAAAAAGCACATGAAATTCTTGAAGCACATCCAATTAATGAAGAGAGAAGAAGAAAAGGATTAATGCCTGCAAATTATCTTCTTTTAAGAGGTGCGGGAATTGAACCTCCAAAATTAAAGATTTATAGAAAATGGCTTTCTGTTTGTTACATGCCTCTTGAAATAGGTTTTTCAAAAGTTTCTGGAATGAAAATTTTTTCTTTTGATTACCCTAAATTAAAAAATTTAGATGCATATAAAAATCTATATGATGGATTAAAAAAAGCATGTAAATTTGCAATAAAAACTCTAAAAAAGAATAATAAAAAAGAAGATTATGCTTATATTCACATCAAAGAAACAGATATTCCAGGACATGATAATAAACCAATTGAAAAAAAATTAATGATAGAATACCTTGATAAAACTTTATTTTATTTCTTAAAAAAATTTGCTACATCAAAGAAGATTAAGATT
Organism: Candidatus Pacearchaeota archaeon; assembly: GCA_002731115.1. Classification (GTDB taxonomy): domain Archaea; phylum Nanobdellota; class Nanobdellia; order Pacearchaeales; family GW2011-AR1; genus NP1466. Next base: position 2,721 of record PBZO01000009.1, on the reverse strand, counting down.
GTTGTAACTGCAGATCATTCAACTCCTTGTAAATTGAAAAGTCATTCGGCAGATCCTGTCCCGGTTTTATTTTATAATGATTCTGTTATAAAAGAGAAGAAATTTTGTGAAAAAGAAGCAAGACTTGGAAGTTTGGGAAGAATTATTGGAAAGGATTTATTAAAGAAGGTAGGGTTTGTTAGGTAAGATATTTACTATAGAAATCATTAAAAGTTCAAATTTATTCCTAATTTTATGATAGTTTATAATGATATTTATGAAGCAGCAAGAAAAGAAAGATATTCTGAACAATTGCAAAAATTATCTAAAAAGTTTCTTGAAGAAGTTTCAGATTATTTAAAGGAGAAAAAAGAAATAGCTTCAAAGGAAGATGATTCTTTTTCAGATGTTATTGTAAAAACAAAAAAACAACTGGAAAATGCAATGACTTTATTCAAGGAATTAATCTTGAGACGAAGAAAAAAGATTTTAAATTTAGTTTTAATTGCTGCAGAAACAGGTATTTCAAAGAAAGACTTTGACAATATGCTTAATTTTGAAAAAGAGCTTTTTGAAGACTTGATGAAATGTTTTGAGGAGTCTGATAAGAAACTTAATAAATCTCTAGATAAAATTAAAGAAGAAGAGCAAAAAAATGAATTAATAACATTCATTACCGATGTTGAAGAATTTGTTGGATTAACTGGCGGGAAAATGGGGCCATATGAAAAAGGGCAAATTGCCAATATTCCCAAGGAAATTGCAAAAATTTTAATTGATGATGGAAAAGCAGAGGTTATAGAACAATGAAAATAAGAAATTTTCAAGCCCTACAAAATCATAGATTTTGTGGACCAGAAAATTCAAACTGTACCTACATACAGGATATATCGAGAATTTTCTTGGCATTTAAATTCCTTAAGAATTGGGAGGAAATTTAAATAAAGTAAAATGGGAAATTTTTATTTTGATATTGAAACAACCGGACTAAATCCAAAAAAGGATAAAATTTTAACAATACAATATCAAGAATTAAATAGAAATACCGGAGAACCAATAGGAGAATTAAGGATTCTAAAAGAATGGGAATCTTCAGAAAAGGAAATTATTAGCCAATTTTTATCTGATACAAATATCTTAGATAATTATACATTTAGTTTTATTCCTGTCGGATATAATCTTAATTTTGAGCATGGTTTTTTAAAAGAAAGAACTAAGATAAATGATTTACCTCTTGCTGATATCTTAAATAATCCTTTTATTGATTTAAGAGTTATAGGAATATTAATGAATAATGGGGAATTCAAAGGTTCTGGTTTGGATAAATTAACAGGAAAAGAAGGTGGAGGGAGTAATGTTCCTATCTGGTATAAGAATCATGAGTATGAAAAGATAATAGAATATGTTAAACAGGAGACTCGTGAATTTATAAAATTCAATGTTTGGCTTTATAAAAAATTACCTTTTCTTTTATCACAATTTAGAGAAGAGAGCAAGATTTATTAATATTGATCTCTTTTTTGTTTAATGAATTTTATAAGCAGGACAATAACAGGGATTGTGATGATTGTTGCAGGCTTAATTATAATTATACTTTCTTTTTTTAATTCACTTGAATTTTTATTTTATGGTATTCCTATCTTAATTATGGGAATTTTTATCCTTTTAAATAAAAAAGAGGACAAAATTGAAAAAATCAAAAGGAGGTAAAATGAAAGAAATAATAATTACAACTGGAAACGAGGTTCCGTCTAAAAAGATAGCAAAAGTCTTAGGAATTGTAAAAGGAAGTACTGTAAGAGCCAGAAATATTGGACGAGATATTGGAGCAGGATTTAAAAATATAATTGGAGGGGAGATAAAAACATATACTGAAATGACTTCCAATGCAAGAGATGAATCATACCATAGAATGGTTAATGCTGCAATTGATGAAGGTGCAGATGCAATTATCGGTGTAAGATTTATGACATCAATGGTAATGGCAGGAGCATCTGAAATGCTTGCTTATGGGACTGCTGTTAAATTAAAATGATTTTTTTCTAAACATTTATTAATATAGTTTCTTTTTTTATTTTATGAAGAGGTTAAATAAAAGAGGATTAATTTGGTTTGATCAGCTTGGGGGCTGGGCAATTGCAATTGCAGTTCTTATAATAATGGTTATTGGTTATATGATTATGAAAAATAAGGGAGTTGGCGCAATAGAATTTATTAAAGATATGCTTAGGTTTGGAAGATGATTAAAAAAAAAGTTTTTAGTAAAAAGGGAAATTTAGTAACAGATAATCCTGTTGCTCTTATTTTAGTTATTTTAGTTATTTTAAGTGTTTTAATGTTTTTGTATAAAGCGGATATTAATAAGTATCTAAGGAATCTTCCCGGATATTCTGCCTTACAAGGAGATAGTGAAGTTGATTTGAGTGGTGAGGGAGATGAAAGAACTGAAATAGTTGAGTCTGTTCAAGGAGATGAATGCGTGAAGAATGCTTATTGGGCTGATAGAGTTAGAATGAAAGATTCTGAAGGAAAAGAACTTGGTAGTATGGAATTTCAGCGAATAGAAGAAGGAAAAAAAATTGATACTAATAGGGATATATCTATTATTGTAGAGATTGAAGATATTAATAAATGTGACCATAAATTAATAATAAATCCGACTTCTACAAAATTATCTAAAATAATTATCAAAGATAATTTACTTAGTTATGGTTGGATTAATGATAAGAAGAATATTTATTT
>PBZO01000008.1 GCA_002731115.1 Candidatus Pacearchaeota archaeon | reverse complement strand
TATTTCTTAAATAGATTCCATAGATTATTCCAATTATTAATCCTCCAAGATGTGCTGTATTTCCAATTGGAATATTCCCTGTAACAGAAATAAACCAGAGTACAACTAAAATTCCTGGAGCTGCATATTTCATTTTTATGGGAATTGGAATAAACATTATATAAACGGGTAAATTGGGTGTGATTATCATTAAAAACCCAATTAATCCAAATAGAGCTCCTGATGCGCCAACAGCAAAAGTATTAAGATCATTTTGAAACATTGAGGATAAAACAAAAAATAGGCCTGCAAATAATCCTGATATTAAATAAAAGTATAAATATCTTTTAGCACCCAAAATTTTTTCAACTAAAGTTCCAATAAAAAATAAAGAAAGCATATTTGCAAAAATATGCAGAGTATTCACGTGCATAAACATACTTGTTAAAAAAGTCCAGATATATTCTCCCTGAATAATATTATATGGATTTATTGCAATATAATCCCAAAATTTTAAATTATTATAAATTAAAATTTTGAAAATAATGTATAAGAAGATATTTATTAAAATTAAATTAGTATTTATACTGAAATTAGCAAAAAAACTACTTCTCTTCTTAGGATAAATCCTATAAACTCCAACCATTATTAATTATCTTCTCTTTTTCTTAGTCTTCTTTTTTATTTTTTTGATCTTAGGATTCTTCCTTATCTTTTTCTTAATCTTCTTTTTCTTTTTAATAGGCTTCTTAATCTTTTTCTTAATCTTCTTTTTCTTTCTAGTAGCCTTTCTCTTTTCTAATCTTAATTTTTCCTGCTTTTTAATCTCTTTAAGTTTTATCTTACCTATCTTTTCTTTTTCTTTTTTAACTTCTTCTTCAACAAAATCTAATTCTTTTTCTAATTTATTAAGATTTTTTTTAAATTCCCTTAAAACTTTAGTATTATCCCTAATAGAAAAGATATTTCCACATTCATTGCAAGTAAAATCATGAAGCAAGGCATTTTCCTCATTAAATTCTATATTACATCTCTCGCAAATATAAAACTGTTTTATCTCTCTACTTCTTATTTGATGGTTTAATTGATCGATTCTCTTTTCTAAAGTATTCCTTAAGAATTCCAGAGATTTGAAGATTTCAATTTTCCAAAAATAAGTATACCACCCTTTTCTTTTATCTTTTTTTCTTATTGAAGACACTAATCCACTATCTGAAAGCTTATAAAGAATATTCCTTGTTTGATTAATTGTAATGTCCATCTTTTTTGCTATTATGAATTCATTTACATGTTTTTTGCTATCAAGTAAATCGACTATTTCTTCTACAGGTCTTCCGACGACAATAACTACAACTTCCTTAAGAAATTTTTTTAACATTTATATAATAAAAATAACCTAAATAAATACCTTTCGGTTTTTATTAATAATATTTATTTAACTCTAGAAAAAATAAAGTTTTTAAACCTATATATCTTATCATATATATTAAAATATAGATTTAAGACTATAATAAGATGGGATGGTTTAATAAAAAAGAAGAAAAAGAAAAAGGTATTCCATTATTACCTAAACTTCCTGAACTTCCAAAAATAGATGATGAACCTGATTACCCTAGTGAACCTCTTCATCAATTACCAAGTTTTCCAAATAATTCTCTTGGAGAAAAATTTTCTCAAAATGCTATAAAAGATGCTATTACTGGGAAAAAGGAAGGTGAAGAAGAGTCTATTCCAGATGATTTTGCGAATAGTAGGATGCGGATGATGGAAGAGCCTCTAAAAGAACCACTAACTAAAGAAATTCCTGAAGGATTTAGAGGTACAACAAAGAAAGGGAAAAAAACAGGACCTGTTTTTATAAGAATAGATAAATTTGAAGAAAGTTTACAAATATTTGAAGAAGCAAAAAGAAAAATATCTGAGATGGAAAAAATATTAAAAGAAATAAAAGAGATAAAAGAAGAAGAAGGAGAAGAATTAAACTCCTGGGAAAATGAAGTACAATTAATCAAAAAACAAATTGAAAGAGTAGATAAAGAACTTTTTTCTAAGATAGAATGAAATTAAAAAATAACAGAAAGAAAGACGAAGATACAATCCATATTAAAATTGATTATAATGAAGCACTTCAATCAAAAAAAGATATACTTCTCTCAGAGATGAATTTATTAAAGGTAATAAAGATAATAAAAAAATACCATTCTTCTAGAATGAATGAACTAAAATTAAAGTTAAAATTATATAAAAAAATAAAGGGAATAAATATTCAAATGAAAAAATTGCAAAATGCTCTTCCAAAAACCGGGATTTCAAATGTATTAAAAGAAAAAAAATCCTTTAAAAAGATTAAAAATAAAAAAATATCTAGAACTAAAGATAAAAAAAAGGATAATGCGGTAGAATCTCAACTTAAGGATATTCAAAATAAACTTAATTCTTTAAATTGAATGTAGATAATTAGAGATAAACAAATATTTTTAAAACTCTAGTTCTTAATCAAATAATGATAAATAGAAAAGAATTAATAAAAAAATATATTGAATTTTTTAAATCAAAAGATCATAAAGAAATTCCAAATGCAAGCCTTATTCCTGAAAACGACCCAACAACATTGTTTATTTCTGCAGGAATGCATCCTTTAGTTCCATATCTTTTGGGGCAAAAACATCCTTTGGGAAAAAGAATTGTAAATGTTCAAAAATGTATTAGGACAAGAGATATTGACGAAGTTGGAGATTCAACACATCACACTTTTTTTGAAATGCTTGGAAACTGGAGTTTAGGAGAGTATTGGAAAAAACAAGCAATTGAAATGAGTTTTGAATTAGCAACAAAAGAATATAAATTTCCTATTGAAAGATTAGCAGTAAGCATCTTCAAAGGTGATAAAAACGCTCCAAAAGATACTGAATCAGAAGAAATTTGGTTATCATTAGGAATTCCTAAAGAAAGAATTGCTTTTCTTGGAAAAGAAGATAATTGGTGGGGTCCTGCAGGCAAAACAGGTCCTTGTGGTCCAGACACTGAAATGTTTTATTGGAAATTAAATAACAAACCAGCTCCAAAAAAATTTAATGCTTCTGATAATAATTGGGTTGAAATTTGGAATGATGTTTTAATGGAATATAACAAAGATAAAAAAGGAAATTACAATGAGGCAAAACAAAAAAATATAGACAATGGAAGAGGTGTTGAAAGAATTTTAGCAGTAATAAATGGTTTTGATGATAATTACTTAACAGAAATATGGCAACCAATAATTCAGAAGATTGAAACAATATCTGGAAAAAAATATGGAAAAGATAAAAAAGAAACTAAAGCAATAAGGATTATAGCAGACCATATTAAAGCTTCTGTTTTTATAATTGCAGATGGAATTACTCCAAGTAATAGTGAACAAGGTTATGTATTAAGAAGGCTTATAAGAAGATCTGTAAGATATGGAAAAGAGATTGGAATAAAGAATTTTGTAAAAGAAATTGTAGAACCAATTTTTAATATTTATAAGGATTATCCTAAATTAAAAAATAATAAAGAAAAAATCTTGCAAGAATTAGAAAAAGAAGAAAGTAAATTCCTAGGCAAAATAGAACAAGGAACAAGAATTTTTGAGAAAATTACTATAAATAAAAAGAAGATCTCTGGAAAAGATGCTTTTCTACTCTATCAAAGTTATGGCTTTCCTTTTGAGATGACTAAAGAATTAGCAAAAGAAAAAAATATTAAGATAGATAAGGAAAGTTTTAATCAAGAACAAGAAAAACATCAAAAACTTTCAAGAACCTCAACAGAAGGAAAATTCAAGTCCGGTTTAGCAGATCATTCAGAAACAACTACAAAACTTCATACAGCAACACACTTACTCTTAGCTGCAATCAAAACAGTTTTAAAAAATAAAAACATAATTCAGAAAGGAAGCAATATAACCCGAGATAGATTAAGATTGGATTTTAATTTTCCAAGAAAATTAACATCTAAAGAAAAAAGTAAGATTGAAGAATTAGTTAATGCACAGATACAGGGAGCATGTGAAGTTGTGCGTGAAGAAATGCCTCTTAAAAAAGCAAAAGAAAAAGGTGCAACAGGAGTATTTGATGTAAAATATGGCGAAGTGGTCTCAGTTTATACAATTAAAGATTGTTCAAAAGAAATTTGTGCAGGACCTCATGTAAAAAATACTTGTGAACTAGGGACATTTAAGATTAAAAAAGAAGAATCATCTAGTGAAGGCATTAGAAGAATTAAAGCTATTTTGGAATAATTTTACTCTAAATAAATTCCAGGCCTCCCTGGCTTAACTTTTTTTGATTTATTTTCAGGATCATATTTTTTCTTATCATTAACTACAAATATTTTGATATTTTTAACCTCTCGATAAATCTTTAGTTCATTTGGCAATACATAAACATAAACTTGGGCATCTTTTTTTCCTGTTAATTTTTTAATATGTCCTATATCTTCAATCAATTTTTCAACAGCTTGTTCTTGCTTCTCAAGTTTTTCATTAATTTTTCTATTGTCTGCAGCAGGCCATCTTGCCACTGAAATAAACTCTTTATTTCCAATTTTTTCCCAAAGCTCTTCTGCAACATATGGACAATATATATGCAACATAGACAAAAAACTTTCAGCTGTTTTTTTATCAATTGATTTTCCTGCAAGATAATCAAATAGTTTTCTAATTTTTATAATCGCAAGATTATGTTTAAACTCTTCAACATCCATAGTTACTTGTTTTATTGTTTGATTCAATTTACTTTCAATTATTGTATCTGTTTTCCCAAATTTCAATTTAGTAAAATAATCATATACTCTTCTCACAAAATTAAAATTACTTTGCATACCATTTTCATTCCAATCAAAATCACTATCTGCAGCAGAACTTGAAACAAGATATAACCTCAATGAATCAGCACCATATTTCTTGATAATATCAAAAGGCTCAACAACATTTCCTTTTGATTTTGACATTTTAGAACCATCTTCAGCATTGATAATTCCTTGTGTAAAGTATTCTAAAGCAGGTTCATCAAATTTCAACAATCCAATATCTTTCAAAAATTTTGTATAAAATCTTGTATATATCAAATGCATTGTTATATGCTCAGGCCCACCAATATACTTATCAACGGGTGCCCAATAATTAACTTTCTTTTTATCAAAAATCTCTTTTTTATTTTTAGGATCAGAATACCTATACATATACCATGAAGAATTAGCAAAAGTATCCATTGTGTCTGTCTCCCTTTTTGCTTTTGCTCCACATTTAGGACATTTGACATTCACAAACTTTTCATTTGTTAACAAGGGATTTCCTCTACCAAATTTAACCTCTTTTGGAAGTTCAACAGGCAAATCTTTTTCAGGAACTGGAACAATTCTACACTCATTACAATATATAATTGGAATTGGTGTACCCCAGTATCTTTGTCTTGAAATCAACCAATCTTTTAACCTATATTGAACAACTTTTCTCCCTAGTTTTTTACTAACTAAAAATTTTGAAATCTCTTCCTTGGCTTTTTCATTATTTAATTCATTAAATTTTCCAGAACTAACTAATTTTCCAGAACCAATATGTGCTTGTTGGCCTATTCTTTTGCCGTCAATAACTTGCTTGATCTCTATTTTATATTTTTTAGCAAAGTCAAAATCTCTTTGGTCGTGTGCAGGAACAGCCATCACCATTCCACAACCATAGTCAGCAATAACAAAATTTCCAGCATAAATAGGAATTTTCTCATTATTAATTGGATTACTTGCATAACTTCCTGTAAAAACCCCTTCCTTCTCCAAATCAGCCATCTCTTTTTCAGAAACAGATTTTATTCTTTTCAAAAACTTTTCAATATCTTTTTTTTGTTCTTTTGTAACTAAATCCTTTAATTTCTCATGTTGAGCAGAGATAACCATAAAAGTTACACCATAAACCGTGTCAGGTCTTGTTGTAAAAATTTTCCATTTTTTATTATTAACTTTAAAATCAATCTCAGTTCCATGACTTTTTCCAATCCAATTTCTCTGTCTCTTTTTTGCATTATCAGGCCAATCAATTTTATCCAACCCCTTAAGCAAATCTTCTGCATAATTTGTTATTTTTAAAAACCATTGTTCTAAATGTTTAATTTCAACATCGGTATCATCATGTCTCCAACATTTCCCCTCAACAACTTGCTCATTTGCTAAAACTGTTTTACATTTTTTACACCAATTAACAGGAGCTTTATTCCTATATGCAATCCCCTTATCCAACATTTTCAAAAAAATCCATTGATCCCATTTATAGAACTCGGGATTATGACTCATAACAAGTCTTGACCAATCATAACTCCAACCCATTGCCTTTTGCTGCTTCATGAAATTTTTCATAGATTTCTCAGTATATTTCAAAGGGTGCTCTCCCGCTTCAATTGCAGCATTTTCAGCAGGCAACCCCAAACTATCATAACCAATTGGATAAAGAACATTATAACCTTGCAACCTCTTAAATCGTGCATAAATATCCCCTAAAGAAAAAACAAAAGCATGCCCTATATGCAAACCTTCTCCAGAAGGATAAGGAAACATATCAAGAACATAATATTTTTTTTTCTTACTTTCTTTTACTTCAAAAATCTTCTTCTGCTCCCATTTCTTCTGCCACTTAGTTTCTATCTTCTTAAAATTATACCCCATATACAAGAGATTACTTAGCAACTTTTAAATATTACTTTTTATTAAATTATTTATGGAAAAGATACAAGCATATCTTATAGGAGAAATTATCTCAAGTAATACAAATGAAGCTCACACACTTTATAAAAAAAGTTGTTTTGGAGAACCAATAGGAGATAAAATACAATACTCTCTTTCTGAAACATTATTCTTAATAGAAAAAAGAAAGATGGAGATAATATCAAAAACTAAAAAGATTCATCTAAAAGAGTTAATAAAAAAGTTTCAGAAGATTGATAAGAGAATTCAGATAAAATATCCTGTATTTAAGGATTTAAGAGATAGGGGATATATTGTTAAAACAGCATTAAAATTCGGGGCAGATTTTAGAGTTTATGACAAGGGACAAAAACCCGGAGGAAAACATGCAAAATGGATAGTTTTTACAGATTATGAATCAAATAGAATTAGCTGGTCAGAATTTTCATCAAAAAATAGGGTTGCTCACTCAACGAGAAAAAGTTTATTATTAGCAATTGTTGATGAAGAAGGATCAATATCTTATTACACAGTAAATTGGATTAAACCTTAAAAAAATAATTTTAGTCTCCAGTTTAATATTCTAAGATTTTTTCAACTCAAATCTCTAAGATAATTTATTTCTAAAATTCTTCTCGAAACAATCAAAAACCTTATAATATAGATACTTTTAATTTAATTATGCCTATCCAGGATACAACAAATATAAAAGAAAAAATAATATCAATCTTCAAAATAAGAGGTCCAAGTTTACCCGTTCATATTGCAAGTAGAATAGGATTAAGTATTCTTTTTACATCAGCATTTCTCGCTGAATTAGTATCTGATAGAAAAATTATAATAAGCAACATGAGGGTTGGAAGTTCACCAATATATTTTATTAAGGGCCAAGAACTAATGCTTGAGAGATTTTCACAGCATCTTCAAAGTAAAGAAAAAGAGGCATTTATTCTTTTAAAAGAAAGAAAAATATTAGATGATAAAAAACAAGAACCTGCAATTAGAGTTGCACTTAGATCAATTAGAGATTTTGCAATACCCTTCAGAAAAGATGAGGATATTTTCTGGAGATATTTTACAATAAAAGAACCAGAGATTAAAGAAATCCAAAAGCCTATTAAGAGTATAGAAAAAAGAATCATTCAAGAAAAACAAGAATTGAAAACTAAAGAAAAACCAAAGAGAAAACCAATTAGAAAGAAGATTTCACAAAAAAAGAATGAAAAATTCTTTAACAAAGTAAAAGAATTCTTATTAGAAAAATCCATAGAAATTTTAGATATTAAAGATTTTAATAAAGATAATCTTACACTAAAAATTAGAGATAATGGAAAAGAACAACTATTAATTGCATATAATAAGAAAAGAATCAATGAATCAGACTTAATTAAAATCCATAAAAAATCTTTAGAATTAAATCTCCCTTATATTATCTTAAGTTTAGGAGAAACGCCCAAAAAATTAGATGAGCTAATTAATGCAATAAAGAACTTATCAAGGATAGAAAAATTAGAATAAAAATATTTAAAAAGTCTTACTTAGATACTTGAATATGGGAAAGATAAAATCAAAGTTAACAAGAAGAACTGCAAATACCTTAATTAAAAAAGGTATTGAATTTAATGAAATTTTTGAAAAGAATAAAAAGATACTCGGGAATAGCATGCCAAGTAAAAAATTAAGAAATCAAATAGCGGGATTTTTATCAAGAATAAAAAAACAAGAAGAAATAAATAGAGCAAAATTGTTAGGAAAATAGAAATTATTAATTTCTCTTAGATAATTTATCTAATTTTTTTTCAATTCTAATTACATCTTTCTTTATAGAATCAATCTTCTTTAATTTTTTCCTATCCTGGAAAAACATTATTATATAAAAACTAATCCACAAGACAAGCAGTATCCCTATTGCCTGCATCCATAAGGCAACTTTTCCAACTTCAAGTATTGCACTTGACAAAACTTCTGTTGAGATATTCACAACCTCTTCAATCACCATAAATAAATAAGGGGAAAAAGGTTTTAATAATTATCCCTTAAAAAATTTAGCTAAAATTTTTTGGAGAGGACTAGGAAATGAAACCTTAATGTAAAAACCTTTATATCGTAGGATATTTAAACAAGAATTTTCTTTTAATTTTGGCTACATAGTTCAGTGGTAGAACGCTTGTCTCATGAGCAAGAGGTCCTGGGTTCAACTCCCAGTGTAGCCATTTTAACTTTTATTAATAAATTTTATTTCCCCATCATCCTTTTTTCTAGGGATAATATGAAAATGAACATGTTTTACAATTTGTCCTGCAACTTTAAAATTATTATTAATAACATTAAACCCTTTTGCCTTTTTTTCATCCATTAATTTTAAAGAAGTTTTCTTTATGCAATCAATCAACTCTTGTCCTAAACTTGTAGGCATATCAAGAATATTTTCAAAATGTTTTTTTGAAATAACTAGGCTGTGTCCTTCAACTCGAGGATTAGCATCGGGAATTGAAAGGAAATTCTCATTTTCATAAATCTTTTTAGTAGGAATTTCTTCTCTTATTATTTTACAAAATATACAAGTATCTTTCATAGATAATAGTAATAAAAATGGTTTAAAACTTTTTCCATAGATAATCTTACAATCTTAATAAAAAATACTTAAAGATAAATTAAAAAAATTAAACAAAAAATTGTATGATTTATCTTTTTTTCTTTTTAGCAGCTTTCTTCTTTGTTTTTTTCTTTGCTTTTTTCTTTGTTTTTTTCTTTGCTTTCTTCTTTGCCATTATAACTACCTCTTTTTTAATTAATAATATTAGGAATTAATTATTTATAAACTTTCTTATAAAAAAATTTCTGGTAAAATGTTAATCTTTATTAAAGATAATTCTAAATTAAGTTTTATTTTTCCCGACGATAAAAAGGAAAAAATTATTTCACTAATTTTCCTGCAGCTACAAATTCAATTTCACAATTAATTAATTTTTTCAAAATTTCCTTAAGTTCGGAGATTTTCACCCTAATTTGTTTTTTTGTATCTCTAGATCTTATAGTAATATCTTTCTTTTTTATAGAACCTTCATCGACAGTTATACAAAAAGGAGTTCCAATCTCGTCATTTCTTGCATAGCGACGGCCAAGTGAACCTGATTTATCGTAGATAACATTCCATTCTTTTTTTAAATCATTAAAAATATCTTCTGCAATTTTTTCAAATTTTGGCTGTTTGACTATTGGAAATATCGCTGCCTTAATTGGAGACAATTTGGGATGTAATCTTAAGATAATATTTCTCCTTTTAGGATCATATGTATATGCATCAAATATAAAAACGAGAAAAGCTCTTTCAACTCCTTGACTGGGTTCACAAACAACATGAGGTATTATTTTTTTATCCTTATTATTTATCATATTCAAGTTTACTTTTGAATGTTCTTGATGCTGTTTTAAATCAAAATCAGATCTATCAGCAATACCTTCAAGTTCTTTCCATCCAAATGGGAAATTATACTCCAGATCCCATGTATCTGATGCATAATGTGATTTCTCCTCTCGAAGATGTTGCCTTATTCTAAATCTATCTGGATTAACTCCTAGTTTAATAAACCATAAAAATTCTTGTTCTAACCAATAAGCATGCCATATTTTTTTTATAATTCCTTTTTTTAAAGCTTCCTTAATCTTCATTTTAATTGGATCCTTTTTGTCCTCTTGCATTTCTGCAGAATAAACTAATATTTCAGTATTTCCAATTTTATAAGGACAATTTTCATTAGGGTCAACAAAATATTCAATTTCCATTTGTTCAAATTCCCTGCATCTAAATAAAAAATCCCTTGGAGCAATTTCATTTCTAAAAGCCTTTCCTATTTGTGCCATACCAAATGGGAGTTTTAGTCTTGCATTCTCTTGAACAAATTTGAAATTAGTAAAGATAAGTTGTGCTGTTTCGGGCCTTAAATAAGAAATATTAGAATCTTCCCTTATAGGTCCAACTCTTGTTGTAAACATTGTATTAAATTCTCCTTTATTAATAAATTCTCCTCCACATTTTTCACAAACAACTTTTCCAAATTCATATTTATCTACTTTAGTTTTATTATTACATTTTTTACAAACAACCGCTAAATCTACAAAACTTGCAACATGACCTGATGCTTCCCAAACTTTTGGATTAGTTATAATACTTCCATCTATACCTACAACATCTTCTCTTTGTCTAACATGGAAATTCCACCAATTTTCTTTGATATTATTTTTTAATTCAACTCCTAGATGTCCAAAATCCCAAAACCCGGAAAAACCTCCATAGATATCTGAAGAAGGATAAACAAACCCTTTTCTTTTGCAAAAAGATGTAATGTCTTCTATTGAAATCTTAGTATTTACTTTTTCATCTTCTTTGTCTATTTTAGTCTCTTTTTTTTCTTCCATTTTTTTCATTATTTGTATTTTCTTTTTTTCTGCATCTTTTTTTATTTTTCCAAGATACGCTAAAGTTTTTGTTTTTACTTTTCCGTCGACGCGTTTGTTTTCATTAAGGTAATAATAATCTTTTCCATTAATTATTTTTTTAACAATGAAAGCCATTTAAAATTAGGCACTACAAACTATTTAAATATTTTTATGTAAAATCATTCACCGATAATCTTAATTAAAATCCTTTTATTTCTTTGTCCATCAAATTCCCCATAGAAAATTGTTTCCCAAGGACCAAAATCCAAATCCCCTTTAGTTATTGAAACTGTTGTTTCTCTTCCCATAATTGTCCTCCATAAATGAGAAAATCCATTATCCTCTCCTGTTCTGTGGTGTTTGTAATCTTTTTCTTTTGGTGCAAGTTTTTCTAACCATTCCTTAAAATCTTCTATTAATCCCGATTCATTATCGTTAATAAAAACAGATGAGGTTATATGCATTGAATTAATAAGAGCTATTCCTTCTTTAATTTTAGATTCTTTAACTGCTTTATGAACTTCACTTGTAATATTAATAAAATCTACTTTGTTTCTTGTGTTTATTGTTAAGTATTTAGTGTGTGTTTTCATCTTAAAAAAGCACGGGGTGGGACTCGAACCCACGATCAACTGCTCTGCAGGCAGTGGTAATAGCCGCTATACGACCCGTGCTTAAAGAGTTATAATCGATAACCTATTCTTAAAAGGAGTATATGTATATAAAATCCTTTCGATTTCGATATTTGATATCCTGTAATATCTTTAGAGATTACAAAACCAATTTTCTTCTTTCATAAATTACTATTATTTATTCATAAAAATACTCTGATAAATAATTGGATGATTATTTAAACTATTCATTCTTAATAATTTAATTAAAATGAATGAATTAAATTACCCTTTAATATATCAGATAGAAGAAGAAATGAAAAGGAAACACAAGAAAAGCTTTCCTAAATATAAAATTAAAAGAGAGGAAAATTTAATTAACATACTTAGCGACCGAATAGAAGTAACTAAAACACCTATAAATAACTTCAAAGATAGGCCCTTAATTTATGAAGTTAAAAAGGGAAATATATGACTTATATACTCCCGACATTAAAAAAAGATTTAAAAGAAACCGCTGATTCAAGTGAGAAAAGATATTAGATAATTTTAAATTATATAATTCTTGAGATTAAAAAGAGAAATCAAAATAAGTAAATTAGATTATCCTTTTTATAATATGCCCCCGACAGGATTCGAACCTGCGACCTATTGCTTCCTTCTGAAGCTAGAATTAACTAGCTTATATTAATAGAAGGCAATCGCTCTATCCAGGCTGAGCTACAGGGGCTCTCTAATTAAACTAAGAAAAAATTCTATTTAAAATCTTTCTATTTAGAATTAAACTTCCACAATATCTAAATCACTCACTAAAGAACTATTTTTAAAAACTTTTTTTGCTTCACTTAAAAACTTCTTTAGATCTTTTCTATATCTCTGACTGATATGAGTTAAAACTAATTTTTTTGAATTTGATTTTTTTGCAATTTCTGCTGCCTGAACTGAAGTCATATGCTTGTATTCCTTAGCTAAACTTGTAAGATCTGAAGCATAATTAGCTTCACAAATTAATAAATTAGAATTTTTTACAAGAGGTATAATTTTCTTATTAAAAGAAGTATCTAAAACAAATGAAACTTTTCTATCTTTATCCCTAAATGTTAGATTTTTTGCCAAATATTTCTTTTTATTAAAGACTATATCCTTTCCCTGTTTTAATTTTTGAAGTAATTTTTCTGAAGGAAGTTTTGTTTTCTTTAATTTTTTCTTATCAATTCTTATTCTTCCTTTTTCTACAAAAACATAAGAATTGCAAGGAGGTCCATGAAACACCTTTTTAGACTCCAGATAGAAATTAGGTGTCTCAAAAAATTTCCCTTCTTTTTTGATTTCGATAACGTTTATAGGAAATTTCTTTACAAAGACAAATGTATTGAATAGACTCTTCATAAATTTTTTTGTGCCAATCGGACCATAAATAGATAAGGGTTTATTATGCTTGCCTAAAGCTAAAGTCTGCAATAATCCAGGAATACCCAGAATATGATCTCCATGCCAATGAGTAATAAGAATCTTTGTTATTTTTCCAGGATTTAATTTTGCTTTTCTTATTTGTCTTTGGGTTCCCTCGCCACAATCAACTAAGATATTCTCATCTTTATAATTTAGCCAAATTGAAGTATGATTTCTATTAGCACTAGGAATAGAATCTGATGTTCCTAGAAAAATTACTTTTATTTTTTCTGTCATAAAAAGAAAAGAAGAAAATCCTTTATATAATTTATGAAATTACTCTTTTTTTAATGCAGTTGATGCTGGAGAAATAAAGATTATTGTATCTCCTCTTAGAAAAGTTAACCCAATGTTTCTTTTTAGTTCATTATCCTTCATTTCTTTGGTATTATCTAGAACCAAATTTATATGGATATCAAAAGCAAGAAGTGTTCCAACAAATTGTTGATCGCCTTTCAAATGAACTAAGACTTCTTTATTTTTAGAGTTGTTTAATAAATCCAAGGGTCTTTCAATTCCATTAACCATAATTTAAGTTTGTATAAGTTGTTTATAAATCTTTTTATAATAAAAAATAAAAAGTTTTAATAGAAAGCTATTTAAATAAAAAATTAACTAATGTATTATGAAAAAAGGTAAAAAAATATCTGGAGGCAAATATATTAAAGGTAGAAAAAAGAAACTTTATGAAATGGCCGGACAGAAAAGAATTGTCAAATTAGGGGAAGAAAAAAGAAAAACAAAAAGAATAATGGGCGGAAATAAAAAAGTATTTTTATTAAAGGCAAAATTTGTAAATATTAATGCAAAAGATAAAAAGACAAAAAAAACAGAAATAAAAAATGTGGTTGAAACTCCCTCAAATAGATTCTTGGCACGTCAAAATATCCTAACAAAAGGAACAATTGTTGAAACAGAATTTGGAAGAGTTAAAATAACAAATCGTCCAACTCAGGAAGGAATTGTTAATGGTGTCTTAATCAAATAATATCTTCTCTTTTACTTTTAGTGCATAACTACAAAAAAGGAAAAGTTTATAAAAGAGAAGTGTTTATAAGGCTTACGTTAAACTTTTAAATCTAAATATTAAAATGGCTTTTATAAAAAAATGTCCTGAATGTAATAGTATTAATCTTACTTATGATTCGCATTTAGGAGAGGTTATCTGTAATGATTGTGGCCTTGTAGTTGAAGAAAAAATGGTTGACACTGGAGTAGATTTACAAGGAAAATTCGATAAAAGTGAGAAAAAAGGCCGTGGTGGAGCACCAATTAGCATGCAGAAATTTGATAAAGGATTAACAACAAATGTTGGGGAAATTTCAGATATTTACAAATTAGAATCAGGACAGACAAGAAAATTCTTAAGATTAAAAAAATGGCAGGAAAGAGTATCAACAAGTATTGAGAGAAATTTAAGACTCGCAATGGCTGAATTAAGAGTTATTGCAGCTTATTTGAGTTTGCCAAATGTTATAAGAGATGAAGCTTCAAGAATCTATAATTATGTTTTACAAAGAGGTTTAGTTAGAGGTAGAAGTATGGAATCAGTAATTGCTGCATGTTTATATACTGCCTGCAGATCATATAATATCCCAAGAACATTGGATGAAATTGCAACAGCATCAGATGTTGAGAGAAAAGAAATAGGAAGAACATATAGATTTGTTATAAGAAAACTAAAAATTAAAGTAAAACAAAGTTCGCCAAAAGATTATATTTCCAGATTTTCATCTGTTTTAAAATTATCTCCTAAAACACAAAGTGATGCATT
This sequence comes from Candidatus Pacearchaeota archaeon, assembly GCA_002731115.1. Taxonomy (GTDB): domain Archaea; phylum Nanobdellota; class Nanobdellia; order Pacearchaeales; family GW2011-AR1; genus NP1466. The sequence continues at coordinate 13,809 of PBZO01000008.1, read as the reverse complement.
AAAAGTATTAAAAAAAGCAGAGAAAGTTGAGCTAACTAGTGGCAGGGGTCCTGCAGGAATTGCTGCAGCTGCATTATATGTTGCAGCATTAATTAATGATGAAAAGAAAACGCAAAGAGAAGTTGCAGATATTGCAGGAATTACAGAAGTTACAATAAGAAATAGGTATAAGGAACTTATTGATAGATTAAATTTAGCAGATAAGATAAAGGCAAAAGAAGCTGAATCAAAGAAAAAAACTTGAATTCTAAAACTTTTTATATAGATAGTTAATTATAATTCTATTAGCCTTAAGCCTAATTTAAAGGAAGGGTTGATAAGGGAAACCTTGGTTTCCTTTATGCGGGGATGCCGGAGTGGTCAAACGGGCCAGGTTTAGGACCTGGTAGCTTAGTGCTTACATAGGTTCGAATCCTGTTCTCCGCATTTTATTATGAATTCTAAATATCATTTATGTAATGATTATATAGTTACTACAGAATAGAAATATTTATAAACCCTTTAATTCTAAATATCTTATGAAAAATCTTTATTCAAATTTAAGACAAAAATTAACAAATGTAGAAAGAAAAATATTTGGAGATTATTTAGCTTCAGAAATAAGCCCAAAACAAACAGGTGCTATTTTCACGTTGGGAGGATTACTTTTATTTACACCTTCATGTAAAACTCTGGATATTCAAAACCCATTTGAATCATATGGTAGTGCGCAAACAGATACAAGAAAATTAAAAGAAGGAACAACAACACATAAAATTAAATCATATGCTATGGATGGTATAAAAGCATGTAAGGGAACTGGGAATGATGTAAAATGTGATAACTATTTTGCAAGATCACTTCCTGATAATAAAACAGTAGTAATAGCTGGAAAAACACTAGATAGATCTTTAATCTTAGAAGGAACATATTTAATTCCTGATGGAAATCATGATGAAACAATAACTTCTACTGGAGTGAAAACTAAATCAAATGAAATGTATGCTCTTGTAAATGTAATACGTAGTGGAAAAAAAGGAATTGCAAAAGTTAATAACTGTAATAAATTAGAAGAAACAACAATCCTTTATGATAGAGGAAATTTAAAAACAAAAACAAAGGATAAGGGGAAAAAATTTGTAGTACAAAAAAGAACATCATCTACTCAAAAGAAACTTCAACAATTATTAATTGGAAAAAATAAGAACAAATATGATATAATTAATACTAAAGATGGAATTGCAGGAAACTTAGACAGACTTCAAATAACGATTCTAGATAGTCAAGGAGATAAAAAAGATGGATATATTACTAGAATAAGTGTAAGAGATGGTAAAACAAAAACTTCGCATCTTAAAAGAGGAATGCAATATGTACCTGTAAGAATTAATAGATTTGCAGATCATGCAGTTCCAGAATCAGATCCTGTAGATGAAAATAATGGACAAATAATTCAAGATTTAGAAAAGGATTTAGTATCTATACCAACACCAACAAAAAAAGTTGAATGTACTAAAGATTTTGGAGTTAGTGATTCTTTTGATTTTTCAGAACAAGATATTAAAACACCTAAAAAGAAAAGAAAATGTTCTGAATTTGAAGTTGAAAATAATTCAGTTGTTGCTACACCTAGTTTAAATATATCTTGTATAAAAGATGGGATTGAAGGATATAAGAATTACACATTAACTGAATTTGTAGATGCTTTTAAAAGTGCAAATGATAAAGATAAATTCCTTAATGGAGATAATAAGGTTAAACTTAAACAAGGAGAAACATACACTCTTCCACAATTTAAATAAGATTGTTTAAAGATTAATTATTAATCTAATATTTGACCTATTTGTTCTTCTTTAATAATTATAGATTCCTTTATTGCTGCTCCTTGATTAATACAAATAACTTCAAACGTAATTTTTTTATCTGTTGTAAGATGATTCTTAATAGAAAAGATATTTTTCTCTCCTGAAATCTTTTTATTAAATAGACTAACTACACCTCCAAATCTAATCTTTTCTAATTTAATCTCATTACATCCTCGAGATTCTACTTCTAAATAAACTTTTGCATCAGTAGTATAAGCAATATATATCCCATTTTCTTCTAACATCTGTATTTTCTCCCCAGAATCATCCTCTGTCCAAAGATTAAAATTTATTGAAGGTTCTATTTCTGGAAGATATTTATCATTTCTTATAACACTCAATTCATTACTACTTGTTATTTTTTCACTTCCAATTCCTGCTTCAAAATAGAACTCAGGTGTTCCTCCAAATAATCCATCATCCTGCCATTCTGCTATCCACCCTAATTTGGCAATATTTCCTTCAAATACTTTTAATAAAGACACAGTTCTGAAAAGAAAATCATCTTCAGAAAGAATATCTTTCTCACGAACAATAAATGCTATTTTTTTTCCATTACAATTCTCGTTTCCTTCAACAACTAAATTAACTTTAGTCCCCTCAAAAACTTTTGTTTTACTCCAATAAGCAGATTCAAATTTACATTCTTCATCCTTATCTTCTTTACTTTTTTCAACAACTTCCTCTATTGGTTCTGCTGTTTCTTTTCTCTCAACTATTTCCCCTCCTAATTCCACTCCGGCTAACCTAGCATAAGCATTTCCTCTTAAGAAATACAATTGAACTTTTTGATTATTAAATAAAGTTTCCTTAAAAACTTTAGCAATTAATTTTATTTTATATTTATCTCCTTTTTCCTTAATTTCTTCAATTTTCTCCTCAAACTCTGAAGAACCCATAAAACCTCTTCTCTCAAGTTCCTTAAGATTCTCATCAGAAATATCTTTTAAAGCTTCACTTGAAGTTATATTAAAATTAACAGCGTCTTTAACACTATCTTTATCAAGCCAACACTTCATATTATCATCACAGGTTCCAACTTGCACCCATCTTAAACTATCTGTTGCTTTTCCAGGACTCTTTGTTGCACAAACTCTAGTAACTCCTTTATTATAAATTGAAGGATTTAAATAATCATCTGCTCCCTCCTGAATATTTGGAGTAACAAAACTATACAAACTAGGAGTTCCAGAAATACATTCTTTTTCTGATTTTATATCTTTTTTCTCACCTTGTTCTTTTACATATTGATCTTCTACCCAATCCATTGCAAAAGAAGTTGATACTTGTTTAAATCCACATTCTAATTGTCCATTAACATTAACACATAATTCTTGATAACCTGATGGTGCAGTAAGATCTTTTTTCTCAATTGCAGATTCTCCTTTAGGAATATAACCTGAAGCAATACTAACAGTTGGATTATCTCTAAAATAAGAACTTCCAACAGGACTTCTTAAATAAACATTAAAATAAACTCCAGAATCTTTTCCAGCATAAATACTATAAAACACACTATATTGTGAAACAGGTGGAACAGTTGCATCAGTAAACTTAATTTCATTGAACCATGCACTATATTGTGGTGGAGAATCAGGTTCAATCAAAGCATCAAAAAACTCTCCACTTGCAGGATATCTTGCTGAAATAAAGTTTCTACAAAGAGAGGATCCTACTTCATCTGTTGATCTTGCTTTAAATGCTTTATATGATGCTGCTCCATAATAAGTAGTCATATAATTTACTGATTTTTCAGCATTATCCCCTGCTTCTTGAACTCCTAAATATTCTCCTCCACCTTTTGGACCTCCAAAGGCAAATTCAATTGTTCTTGGAATAATTAATCTTGAAAATGGAGTTGCCTGCCTCCAAAAAAATTCACATAAATAAATACTATGAATTTCATCACAAATTCCTGTTGTTTTTCCTGTTTCTAGATTTTCTTGCAGACAATTTCTATATCCTTTGAAATTTTGAAGTAAACTATCAATTCCTGCATGAATTCCAGATAAACAAACAGGAACTAAAACTCCTCCTTCACTAGGCATTCCAAAATTAGGTAAACATAATAATGAACTTCCAATTATTCCTGATCCAATAACATCATTAACAGGATAGTCTCCTCCAAAATTACATCGGCTTGATGGACAAATAACAGGATCACAAACATTAAAAAGTAAATTACAATCTTTTGGAGACATAAAGTCTTCACAATTCATTCCAGGAAGATTTACAGCAGGAGACCCTACATCTAAATTAACACTTCCACATCCTCTAACATTAACATTAACTTTCTTAACTCCTGCAGTATGTTGTTTTGAAACTTGTTCTATTGCTTCTGTTGCTTGTCTTGCCAATTCATCAGTTTGTTTTTGATCTAAATTATGAAAGGGGCTAATTTTTCCTGTATTATAATCAAAAACTTGACAATCATCATCTTCACTAATTTTATTATCTCCCATTACATTACAAACTTTAAATCTTGCAACTTGTGGAGAATCTTGATATGATTTACTTCCTCCAAAAGATGGGAGTGTTTGCTCTGTTTTAACATACCATCCCTTATCAGGACAAAATGAAACAATTGAAGGCAATCCTTTATATGGAACTGTTTCAAAAAATCTTACAATTTGATCTTCCTTGTTTATTTGGTTGTTGTATGAAGAAGAATCTCTTTTAATAAAAGCAGTATAAAGATCTTTTATTTCTGTACTTTTTTCATTTTTAACCTTAGCAAGTCCACCATCCTTATTTTTATATACTTCTTTAATTCTATAAGCTCCACTCTTTTCTTCAAGTGTAACATAATAAGGATCGTTTTTATGAATAATTCCTTGAATAGACATTCCTTTTCTTATTTCCCCATTCTTTCCAGTATATTTCCCTCCATAATAAGTGCCTTCTATTTGATCTTCCAAAGGAGGTGGTATAAAAAAAGTCCCATCTGCTCCAAGAATTTTTGCATCTTCTTCATATTTTTCCTTATCCTTGATTTTTTTATAATCTGTCTGAATATTCTCTAATAACTCATATCTTTCTTTTCTTGCTTTGTTCTTTATATTTTCACTATCAACAGAACTACCAATAATCTTATTTAATTCCTCAAGTCTTCTTGCTTTATGTACGCTAAATTGTGAATTGCATTTCCCATCATCTTCCAATTTACTTTCAAATGCTCCAGCAATTCCATTGTCATCCGTTCTAATTGTAATTTTTTCTTTATTCTTTATACTTATTTCATTATCTAAATTATTTATTACTCTAGTAAGCCTATCATCACATAAATCACTATTTTTAAATTCCTTAACATTTTTTGCTTCTGCTAAACTTTCAATATCAGTATCAATCTCATTATTATACCCAATTAAACATCCATCAAGTTTATCCCCTCCATTACCCTCATTTACACACTTCTCTCTATATGCTTGAGTAACTTCTTGTCTTGCACCTGCTTTCCCTTTAAATCCTCCAAAAAAATTCTTAAGTGTTAAAAATCCTCCAACAGTTACACAACTTGCTTTAAGACCCTTAACAACTTTTCCTAAATTAGTATTTATTTTCTCCCATTTTTTAATGGTATCATTTAACGATTCTATTCTATCTCTAGTTTGTTCAGGAGAAAGTTGTATTGCTCTTTTTTCAATTCCAATTTTAAAACTAAAATTAGCTTTTGTTTCTGCATTATCAATATTTGGAATAACGGAAACTTTTGCTTGTTTTTTTAAATTAACATTTATTAAAGTTAAAGTAGTTTTACTACCAAAATTTTCAGGAATTCCTTCTAATAATCTTTTTGTTCCACTAACAACACCATCTTTTCCACCAGGCGTTGTTCTAGTAAGGCTAAATTTAATTTGTGTTGAATTTTCTTTAAGAGATATAAGTTGAATATATTCAGTTCTTTCATCATTTAAATAAAATATCTGATTTTTCATTAATCTAAGAGGTTTTTGCTTTTCATCAGGCATTTTAATTCTTATATCTGCACTATACTCCTCAGGTGTTGGTTCATAAATCCCCTCAAAAGAAATACTTTTAGAAAATCCGTTAATCATAATATCTCTAATTGGACTTCTAGAATTTGAAAGTTGATACTCACTACAAGAACTATCTAAATCAATTTTAGAATCAGGATATTTTTCTTTAAAATTTTCACATAATTCAGAAACTTTTTTAAATTGTTCAAAATGTTTCGCAAGTTCAATTGCATTTTCAAAAGCTTTTTCTCCAAATGTTTCTTGAGAAGTTTCGTCTTTTTTTTCATATGAAAAATCATTAATAATTGTTTCATAATCTTTTATTGCGTTATTGTAGTTTTCATTTTCAGAAAGTTTTGATTCATCCTTAGAAGAATCCTCAATTAAAGAAATAAGAGTAATCTGTCCATTGTTTTTTACAACCTTTTTGATTAATTCATCTTCGAAAGTAACTATTTGTTTATCATAATCAAAATCTTTAATGAAGTAGCCTTTTTTAATCTTCTCTTCATAAACTTCAATATATCTCTTATTATTTTTCAATTGTCCAAAATCAGCCCATTTAATTTTTTCATTATTAATAACCTCTCCTGTCAAAGGTAAACTTGCAGCAAATGCTATTCCCTCTCCTAGATTTTTATCTGGAAGGGTTCCTCCTCCAACTTCAAAAGATTTATCTTTTGGTCCAGCAAGACCAAGGATATTTATATTTTTTCCGAAAATACTTTCTGAACTTCCTCCTTTAACTCCTTCAATCTCCTTAGATTTTATCACTTTTTTAAACTTTTCTCCTTTCTTATTCAAACCAGAATTAATTCTTTTTGCAATTGAAGAAATTCTTGAGTCACTTAATTTTGTTCCTTCATCTTTTGAACTTTTATATAAATAAACAAATAAATCTTCTTTTTCCTTAGAACCAGTTTCAGATCCGATATAACTTAAATAAACATATTCATTTTCTTTAAAAGAAGGTAATTTATCTCCAATTGAATAATCCCCTTCTTTATCATCTATTTTCAATTCAATTCTAGGACTAATCCCCAAACTAAACTTTTCTGTTTTAGAATCACTCTTACAACTTAATTCAACATAATCTACAAGTCCTTGTTTTTCTATTTTTTTAACACTGCATTTATTTTCTAAAAACTTTTCTCCTTGTGCAACTTCAACAATATCCCCATTAATATCTAATTTAGCTCTTGTATTTGGATTTACTAAACCATCTAATTTTAATTGTAAACTAGCCATACAATAAAATCCTGGAATAAAAATCTTTTTTGAAGTTTCTCCTTTTTTTAAATTAACACTTGAAATTCTTTTAGTTTTATCTTGATAAATAGAAATTGTAGCACCATTATCATCAATTCCTTCTGCTCTTAAAAATCCTTTTTGTTTCCAAAAACCATATTGTTTGTATTTATCAGCTCTTTCCCATCCATCATCATCCATTTCAGGAAGATAATAAATTGCACGTCCAATTCCAAAGGCATTTTCTATATCATATCTTATTTTTGCAGTTAATGTTCCTTCAACCCAATCAGGCATTGCTGATTCATTTTGTTGTTTTTTTAATACAATTACTGCATAACCAATATTTTCTAAAATAGGTGAATTTAACAAAGTTTTATGACTTCCTTTAATTGCAGCTCTTGCAGGATGAAATCCAACTCCTGCAACTTCTTTAGGGTATTTCCCACTAAATGACATATAATCAATTGCTTCAACTTTTATTAAAGGATTAATTTTTGTTGCAGTTAATTGACAAAAAACAGGAGTATTTTGTTCTTCAAGTAAATCTGATCTTACAACAGCAGGATCACAACCAAAAGGACCAACTTGAATAATAAAATCTTGCCCTGCACCACATTTACTAGGGTCCCATCTTGGGGCAATATCTATTCCCTGACGACTTAAATAACCAAAAGATCCTGCACCAGGAGCAGTATATTGAGTACTTGAACTAATATAAGCTGAAACAAAAGAACTAATTAAGAAAATCCCAATTAAGAAGATTACTCCAACTTTTATTTTATTATTTATTTTCATTTAAATATAATATCTAAATCTTTTTCTTCAAATAATATATAATTATTTTGTAATTCTTCAACTGATTTTGGTATTGGTAAACCTCTTGTATTTATTTCAATGATATTTGAATCAACTAACTCAGATTCTAAAATATAATAATTTTCTTTTCCTCCCCCAGATAAAGCAGATGAAACAATTTGTGAAGGCACAACAATCTCAAAACATTTTTCTTCTGTTAAACCAAAAATACCTATAATTCCCGGTTTAGGAACATTCATACATTGCTCACTTGTTGTTGATTCTAATCTTAAAGTAGAATTTTTATAAATATAAACCTGAACTTCATATTGTCCCTCACTTAATTCAACACTTTTTTGTTCTGGATAAACAATTGTCTTTGAAGATTTATCTGAAATAAAACTAATTATTGCATCCTTATTATATTCTTTTCCATCTAATTTTAAATTAATATTCATTTCATAAAGTTTATCTAAAATAATATCTACACTTCCTTCTTCTGTTGTAGAATATAAATATTCAGAATTAACAAATCCATCTGACTCTGCTACAATATATCCATTAACACATTGAGGAAACTCTAAATCTGTTGAACTTGTTTTTCCAATATCACACTTTGTTCCAAGACATTCATAAGAAATATCTGCAATAACCGGATTTAATTTTGTATCATAAGTATTTACCTTAACTAAAGTATTTTTAAATCTACACAACTCAGGACTTCCAAGTTCAACAGAACTAGCATCTAATGCTTCTCTAGGTTTATTTCCTTGCACTACAACTGCAACAGGAAATTGAAAAATTTCTTCTCCATCTTGAATCTGAATTAAAACAGGATATTTTACATTATAAACAAAGTGATAAGGAGCATAACAAAATCCCAAAATTCCGAGTCCAGGTTGATTTCCAACAGGACTTGCAATCATAACACTTTCTTCAGTTGGTACAACTTCAAAACTATTAGGCCAGTTTTTTGAATTTAAAAATCTAACATCTTCACTAACACCTAAATCTATAATAAAATATTTATTTTCTTCATTTCTTAAAGAATAACTTCCTCCTTTTGATTTTAAAGCAAGTGTATTTGCAACAATTGCATCTTGTAATTCATCGAAAACATCGTCGGCAATCCATGTTTTTGGAGAACAAGATAATTCAACTCCATCAACAGGAGCATAAAGTCTTAATGTATCAATAGCATAATTTTCTAAAAATAAAGTTTTTTGTTCGTTTTCATAAATTTTTCTTGCAGAATTATAAAGTTTACCTAATTTTGATTTAACAATTATTTTATGATTTTTAATTAATGCTGTATCATTTGCTTTTTCAATATTTAAATTCATATTTAAATTAACTTCTACATCATTATCATTAATATTAACTTTTGCCTTAGGTATTTCTTGAGTTATTTCAAATCCTTCATCATAATAACTATCAAATCTACATGTATTTATTTCATCCTCAATAAATTCTTCAAGTTGTTCTTCAATCTTGCTAATAGAAGGAATTTGTTCTTTTTGTATATTATTCCCACTTACATAATACCAATAAGGCACTGGGTTACCTAAAAAATCTAATTGATTAGAAAAAGGCATATATGATGAACCTGGTTCAAAATTTGGTAGAGTTATATAACCTGCTTGGCTTTCTATTACATCTATTCCAACGGATATATCTTCTTCTAAACAAGATAAAAAACTAGTATAAACAGATTCAATATTTGCAGGGATTCCACTAATTTTAATAGAATCTTTAAATGCAAAATAACCAACAGTTGCTCCAATAATAACTACTGCAATTATAATAAAAATTGTTACTTGTCCTCTTTTATCCCTCATAAGAAGATAATGAAAATTATATATATAAAGTTTGTTAAGAAGAAGGGCGGGATTTGTTTTTATTCCTAATTGCCCTAAAATGATTTATTCCTCCAAGAAGAATTAATACTCCTCCAAGAAGAATTATCCATTGATTGAAATTAGAGATTACTTCAGGTATTTTAATAAAATTAAATGAGGAATTAATAAAATAGATTCCAAATACTAAATAGACTATAAACCATAAAATTCCTCCTTTTTGCATATTAAATGTATTAAATCATTATATTTAAATATTTCTTCTTGTCATTTAAAATACTTGGTCCTGTGATCTAATGGCATGATACTTCTTTGACTTAGAAGAAATCGTAGGTTCGATTCCTACCAGGACCATTCAATTAACTTTAAAAACACATATTTTCTTTTCTAATTATGAAAATTCCAAAGATAACTAATAGATTCTGCCCGTATTGCAATAAAAAGACAGAACAAAAGATAAAACTAGTAGGAACTGGATTTATAAGAGGAACTCTCACTCGGGGGAGTCTCTCTAGAGCAAAAAAAAGGGGTTTAGGAATTGGAATAGGAAACAAGGGAAGATGGGGCTCAAGACCTGCAAATACAAAACATAAAAGAAAATCAAAAACAACTAAAAAAACAAATATCATGTATACATGTAAGACTTGCAAGAAATCTAAATATCAAAAAAAAGGTAAAAGGGCAGGGAAACAAATTCAAGAATAAAAACAATGAAAATTAAAATTTTCAAGCATTTAAACTTTCAAGAAAAAATGGAAAAAATTTAAACATGGCAATAGCAAAAAAAAGAAAAAAGTTTTTTGACGTGGAAATTCCAATAATTAATAAGGAAACACAATTACAAGCATATGAAATTAAAGAGTTAGATAAAAGACTAATTAATTATGATTTAACAAGAATTTTAAGAGGAAAAAATGCATTGCTTAAATTAAAGGTTGAGATTACTGAAGACAAAGCAATTGCAAAACCAAAAGAGATGAAGTTACTTTCTTATTTTCTAAAAAGAATGGTTAGAAAAGGAACAAATTATGTTGAAGATTCATTTTCAACAGAATGCAAGGATGCAAAAATAAGAATGAAACCTTTTTTAATTACAAGAAGAAAAGTATCTCGTGCAGTTAGAAAAGCATTAAGGGAAAAAGCAAGGGAAGAATTAATAAATTATGTGAGAGATAAAAATACAGAAACATTATTTGAAGAATTATTAAAAGGCCAGATACAAAAAACATTAAGTTTAATATTGAAAAAAATCTATCCTCTTTCTCTTTGTGAGATTAGAATTTTTAAAGTTGAAAAAGAGTTAGAAAATAAAGTTGAAGAAAAAAAGAAAGAATAATTAATTATAAAACTCTTCTAGATTTAATTTTCCGTCCAGAATATCTCTTCTCTGTTGATAGGATAATCTTGGTGGGTAAAATCCATGCTTTTTCCAAATCTCTACTTTTATTAAATGACGAGGGTTTCTAAATCCTATTAATTCAAGAAATCTTTTTAATTTTTTCTTACCTGCAAGATCTATTTTATACCTTACACTTACTTTATTAGACCTTTTATCAAAGTACTCTTCTTTGTATATTTTTGGATCAAAATCAAACTCCATTAATAATTCTTTTAATTGTAATATAAAATTAATACTTTTCATTTTCAAAGAGATTAACGGCTTAGAGTGTTTTCCAAAATAGTCTTTCTTAAATGTCATAGAACCTTCAGTGTCAAAAATTCCTCTAAGAAATCCCTTCTTTGTATTTTCTTTGGAATTCAAAATCTTTTTTGGAACAAAATTTTCATCAACTTTACTTCCAGATTTAATTCCCTGATTTACAAAAAATGTTGCTATAGCTTTGGAATATAAATTTAAAACAAGTTCATCATTTCTTCTTGAAGAGATTGTAAATTGAGTGTTAAATAGATTATAAAATATTGGATTAATATGATTAGTATAATAAGCTTTATCTTCAGAAACACTTCCAGCAATATTTACCAGATACATTGTCGTTTGAAAATATTTTTTACCGCATTCTATATGACCATCTCCCAAAATTATTCCAATGATTTCTGCTAATTCTGGTGTGAGAGTATTTGGAAGTTTTATCTGTTTGCTAATATCACATCTGCTAAAATTGACATCTTGTTTATTTAATTTCATCTTTATTAAAAAGAATTTATTTTCTTCTTTCCTTGATTAATTTATCAATAATATCAGAAAATGTCTCTCCCTTTCTTCCAAACTCCACTAGTTTTTTATGAGTATTTTCCTTTATTTTAATAGTCTTTAATTTAGGTTCCATTACTAATAATTAGTAAATAGTGCTATTTAAATCTTTTTATCTTACAGAAAAAGTTTATAAATTAAATATATTACTTCTTATTATGCCTGTGTAGCTCAGTGATCAGAGCACGAGTTTTGTAAACTCGGGGTCGGGGGTTTGACTCCCTCCACAGGCTTATTAAAAATTATTATTCTCCATCTTTACCAATACCTTCTAAGTCTGCTTTAGCTACTTGTTCTATTTCATCCTCAACATCTTTCTCTTTAGATTTAGATTCTCTTTTTTCTAGTCTTTTAATTTTACCTTTTTGTTTATCTAATCTTCTTTTACTTGAATAAATCAATTTATTTTTTGTAATTGATCTAAATTTACTTTTAATCATACTAGAATATGTAAATAAATATATTAAAACTATGAAAACTACAATTATTCCAACTAACTGTATTAACCAAGAATCAATAGTAGAAATTAAACTAATAATCCAAAGAGAAATAATTTTAGGAATTCTTATTGAAGATATAAAAATAAAAAATACAACAAAAGAAATCCATTTAACATATTGGGAATATTTTTGATCAAGATATACTTCGAAAATACTAAAAAAATTAAAGGCTAAATGAAGTAATAAAATCCAAATTAAAAGTGAAAGAAAAAATGGCCATGAAAATGAAAAAGATAATCCTAAAACAATTTCAAAAAGAGGATTGAGAAAAGAAAAAACACTTTCTATTTTTATTAATACGGGTCCAATAAAACTACTTTCTAAAATTTTAGACCAACTCTGTTTTAAATATTCTGAACGTTTTTCTTCATCTGTTATTGTTTCCTCTAAATTCTCTATTTTATCAACAGTATCTTCTAGATTTGTTTCTAAATCTCCAGAAATAGTGTTATTCATAAATATAAAAAATAATAAAATAAATATTAGAATTTTCTGTTTCATAATCCAAAAAATAACTAATTACTTTTAAATATATCTTGATTTTAAGAATATAGTTATTCATTAAGTAGTGGTAACAATAGAAAGATTTAAATACTCTGCATACCTCTAAATATCATCTAAAACGAGGAAATAAAAATGAAATATTATCTTGAAACATTAAAAGACATGGAAACAATAAATCAAATAAATAAAGAAAAATGGAGAGGTAGACGCAACTCTGCAAAAAATCTAGTTAAATCATTATATAGTTATACACTAAAACCAATAAAAGATCATCTTGGATTTAAGGGAGTAGTTGGGGGAACTGCAGGATTTGTTCTTGCCGGACCTATTGGTGGAATTACTGGAGCAACCGCAGGGAAATACTCTAAAGAATTAGGTAAAATAACAAAAAAAGGGATAAATGGGGTATCTAAGGGAGTAAAGGGTATATCTAAAGGACTTAATACAGTTATTGAAACTATTACAGAATCAGGATTGTATGAAGAAATAGATTCAGATTCTAGTTTTCAAAGATCAAATGCAAATTATTCTGAATGCCCAAGAAAAGAAAATTTTCAAGACAAGAAATTAGATTATATAAAAGACCTTGCTAATTATTTTATTAGTAATCCTTTAAAGTTTATGGGAAATGGAATAACAAATACTGCTAAAAGAACAAATAATATCCTAGAAAATTCTAGAGAATATAAAAAACTTGAAAAAATAGCACAAAAAATCTCTATAAAAGAAGGAGAAGACATAACTCCAGGAATTATTTATGAAAGTATGCAAAAAGAAAAACAAAATAAGAAAGACATGAAAATCCTAAATAAATTACGAGAAGAACTATTATTTACAAAAATGTATAAAGATCAGAATAACTTAACAAGG
>PBZO01000007.1 GCA_002731115.1 Candidatus Pacearchaeota archaeon | reverse complement strand
CCTCCTTGACAAGAAGCACATGCATCAATTTCATAACTATTTATTATTATAAATATAAAAGAAAGAATAATTAAGATAAAAAATTTCTGCCCACTTACTCTTTTCATATTTTTTTAAAGAAAAATTAACTTATAAAGTTTCTCTTATCTAAGAGGATTTTATCCTTTTATAACAATAAGTGGTTTAACTTTTGCAACTAACTTTCCTATTCCTAATTCATGACTTACTTTAACTACTTCATCTACATCTTTGTATGCATATGGTGCTTCCTCAGAAAGTCCTTTCAAGCTTCCAGATATTACTTCTATTCCTTTTTTGGATAATTCTAATTTAACTTCTTCTCCTCTTTTTTGTCTTAAAGCTTCATGTCTTGACATAACTCTCCCTGCTCCATGAGCAGTGGATCCAAAACTTAATTCTTCTGCCTTTTTTGTTCCAACTAAAACATAACTTGAAGTTCCCATACTTCCAGGAATCAAAACTGGCTGTCCAACATCTCTATAGACCTTTGGAATTTCTTTTCTTCCAGGACCAAAACTTCTTGTTGCCCCTTTTCTTAATACTAACACTTCTTTTTCCTTGCCCTCAACAACATGCTTTTCAAACTTTGCAATATTATGACATACTTCATAAACTACTTCAGCTTTAAAATTAGGAAAAATTCCTTTCATTGCTTCTCTTGTCCAATGAGTTATTAATTGTTTATTTGCAAATGCAAAATTAACACTAGCTGCCATAGCTCCAAAATATTTCTTACCTAATTCTGAATTTATTGGTGCATTAATTAATTCCCTATCTGGTAGATTTCTAAATCCATATTTATCTTCCATTAGTTTAATATAATCACTTGCTACTTGATGACCCAACCCCCTGCTTCCGCAATGAATCATTATTGTTATTTGTCCTTTTTTTAAACCAAAAATTTCTGCAATTTTTTTATCATAAATTTCATCAACATATTGTACTTCTAGAAAATGATTTCCTGCACCCAGACTTCCTACTTGAGGCATCCCCCTTTTTTTTGCTCTTTCACTCACATAACTAGGATTTGCTTCTTTCATTTTCCCTTCTTCTTCAACATGCAAATAATCTTCTTTTTTTCCATAACCTTCTTTTACAGCCCATTGCGACCCTCCTTTTAAGACTTCATCTAATTCTTTTTCATTTAATCTAATTCTCCCTTTTTTCCCAACTCCAGAAGGGATATCTCTGAATAATTGAGAAGAAATCTGTTTTTCTTTCCCTTTTAAATCTTTTTTAATTAAGTTTGTTCTTAAAAGTCTGACTGAACAATCAATGTCATATCCAATTTCTCCAGGGGAAATTACTCCCTTATCAATATCAAATGCAGAAACTCCTCCAATACATGCTCCATAGCCAACATGCATATCACTCATGCCAAGAACATATTTTAAAACTCCAGGTAATGTAGCCATATTTACTATTTGTTTAATTGCATCTTCTTCTATATTCTCTAATAATCTTTCAGATACAAGGATTCTTCCAGGAACATTCATTTTCCCTTCTTTTGGAATTTCATAAATATTTTCTGAGATTTTCTTTATTTGCATCTTAAGATAATCTATCAATTATTTAATAAACTTTCTAAACATCCAAAACAATTTGAGTAATCCACTTATTCTCTTGTTTTTTTACAAACATCTGATTATATGTAATAGCTTTTACATTTAAACTAATTGGATAATTTTTAGCATCATCACCCAAAATTTCTGCTTCGAGTTTTAACCTTCTTTTATTAATTTTAATATTCTTTATTTTTGATAGGAAAAAATTTTTAGAATCTAATAAAAATAATAATTCTTCTAAGAAGTTATAGAGTAGAGATTCAAAATCTTTTCCCTGAACAATAATTTTGAACTTTTCTTTATCTTTTATTTTGCTATTATACATAGAATTAAACATTGCTAATGCCGAGTTTTCAAATGCTTCTTCAATATCCTTTCCATATGCCTGGAATTTTATATCTGCTGTATGTTCAAGAAATTTAAATTTCCTCATTTTCTCCAACAAAATAATCTCAACTGTCTCGGACTATATATTTCTAAATTTGCACTTATTACAACAGATTGAACATAAATATCTTTATTGAGATATTTATCTAATGTACAAATTTCATCCATTTCACATATCTTTGCTTTACATTCTAAATAACTAGGAGTTCTTTCATCTATCCTATTCTTAAGATTCTGAGGAAATAATTCATTATCCCAATACATTGGAAGGTCCGAATCTAATATATCCTCTCTTAGATTATCATCTAATTCAATTTCCCTTAATATTGAAATTTCTGCATCATAAACTTTTGAAGATATATCTGTTTTTGCAATATATCCCTTATCAATAACTATTAATAAGACACCTGCAATTAATAATAATGCAATAAATGCCTCAACAATTTTCACCCACCCTCTCTTCTCCATATGTTCTTATATTAATTTAGGTTTATATTTATTACCATACCTTAATTATTAAGAATCCTGATTTAATATTTGCTTCTTCATCAACATATTGTATTGGAGTTTCATCAACATATACATTAATTGATACTTCCTTATCCTCAGTTTTTAGAATAGCGTCTCTATTGTTATCTATAAGACTAAAACCAAATTCTGTTCCTTCAAGAATTTTTAATCTTTCTTTTAATCTTTCATAATTTTTCCCATGTTCTTCAGTTATATTATCTATCTTTGTTTCAAAAAGATGCATATTTGTTTTTACCAACTCAATTGAATAGCCCTCATTTTCTTCTGGTTCTAAACAAGTTCCAAGATTTGTAGAAAAGTCATTAAATTGTTCATTAGAGTAATAAATTTTGAAAAATATTGCATCATTATGTTCGAACTTTAAATCACTATTTTCTACTTTGAAATTTAAGGGATTATTATTTTTATCTTTAACAATTATATTTAATCCTTCAATTTCTTCAATTTGCGAGATTTTAAGACAATCTTCTGATAAGGTATATTCATCTTCAATAGATATTGTTACACTTGTTAGATTTGCAGAAAACATCTTGTCTAATTCTACTCCTAGATAATTTAGTATAAATTGTTTATCTTTTTCAACTTTTGTTGCTGGTTCTATAACTGAATATAAAAAAGCCAAGAAAGTTACGAATATTACAAATGACAACATTACTCCAACATGTGAACCTCTTTTATTCATAATATAGGATAAATTTCTATATTTATTAAATGTGTGTTTATAGAATGTATTACCCTAGAAATATATTAGCTCCTGCAGAGACTAAGAATGAAATTAACATTAGAGCAAAAGAATGTTTTATCCCTGATTTTACACTTCCCTCTGCAAGTCTCCCAATCACAAGTCCACTAAAAAATCCCTGAATTAAAAGTAAATATAAAAATGAACCTGTTAATTCTCCTTGACTAAGTTTTTCACTTTCTGAAATTACTCCAATTGATCCTATTGTTTCTACATCAGCAATACCTGAGACCATTGGAAGTATCTTAAATTGCATTACAAGAACAATTACCATAAATACAAGAAATATAATATATCCCTGAGCAACGAGTGTAGAGATAACTGCTTTTCTTTCTTTCTTTAACTTATCTGAAGTACTAACAGCCTCTGCAACAGATTCAAGTATTTCTCCAATATTCCCTCCAGCTCTTTCAGCTTGCCCAATTAATGTTAAGGTTCTTGAGATTGTTTTATTATTTATATCTTTTGAGAAAACGTTTAATGCAAGATTTAATGGAATTCCAAGTGATATTTGATTTGCTAATTTTCTAATATTCTCGCTTAAAACACCATAGGGTTTATTTCTTACATTAACTATACTTTTACTTATTGGAGTTCCTGTTTTTACACTTTCTACTAAATTTCTTGCAAATTCTAAAAACATTTCTTCTTTCTCAGCATTTATTCTTGTTTCATAGATTATTGAAAAAACAAAAGGGGATACCCCTGCAATTATTCCTATCCCTATTATCATGAAGAAATATTTATCTCCAATTAGAAATAATGATGAGATTATAATTATTAATGATAAAACAATTCCCGCCCAGTGTATTTTTCCTATTTCCATTTTATTCGCCTGAATGTTTTAAATGTAAAAATGTTAAAAAAACAATATTCATAATTGAAACACCTAAAACCATAATTAAAGTAATCATTGATGTGCTTAAGGATATTCCAAGTCCACTTATTTTCATCATCATTAATAATAACATTAGAATCATTGGGGCTGCAATAACAACACTGATATAAATATCCATAAATGTTTCAGCAGATCTAGTTTTTTTCTCTTTTTCAACTCTATATTCAAAAAGTAAACTTTGGGCTCTCTTATCAAAGAAAACAGGGAGATTCCCTCCCGAATTTATTGTTGTTGCAATGCCATTAAGTAATTCTGTAAGTTTCTTGCTTGAACTATTATTAGCACTATTTCTTAATGCACTAACTAAATCATATCCAAGAATATTAATATCATTTATTAATTTTGTAAATTCTTTTTTTAGATAAGGATATTCTTTTGTTGAGACAATTATACTAAATATCTTACTAGGTTCAATCATTGATCCTGATATTGCTGCCATATTTATTGTTGCGAAAGGTAGTTCTTGATTAATTTTCCATGCAGCAGATTTTTTTTCCATTGAGGGATAAAAATATATAATTAAAAAAGTTCCAATTGGAATTGCAAATAAGATCCAAAATATCTTAGATAATCTTGTGAAGATATCCTCAGTAACTTTAGTTAAGATTGGAAGATTAGGACCTATATTGAAAAATAAGAAAAATGTAAGTAGGAATAAGGAAACAATTATTGATAATAGTGTTGTAAAAAAGATAACAGATACATAACTTTTTGGAAGAAATTTTAAATTAGCCTTAAGTAAATTAGTCTCTAAATCCTTGAATTTTCCTTTTTTTAGAAGAGATATTGCGAGATTAGAGAAGATTTTATTTGAAAATTTGATATAACTGCTGGGTTTTATTATTTTTTCCCCAATAATCTCTTCTTTTTTCTTTTTTATTCTCTTTAGAGTTCTTTTTTCAAGTTTTGATAGGGGTAGATTACTTTTACCAGGTTTTTTAATCAATACCTTTTCATCTTTATCTTCTAGTTTAACTGGAGGGGTAAAGACTTTTCTTTTTTGGGGTAATTGTCTTATAAGAGTTATTTTTTTCAGTGTTTCTGGAATATTTTTATTTGTTTTCTTTAATAAATTTTTTAAAGAGTTTATTTGTGAAGAAATCATATTCTTTTCTTCTATATCTTTGGTGTTTGTAAGATTGTTTAATAGAGAATCTAATTCCTTAATAATTTCTGTTTCTTTGGAAATTTTATCCTTTAATTCTTTAAATGAATTCACTTTAATACCTCTGAGATTTTTTCATGGATTTGTAATATGAGTTCTTTAGATCTCCTAAAATTTTCATAATCTTTTTTATTGTAGAATTCTTCTAGTTTTAATTCAGCTTCTTTTAGGGTTTTAATCATCTGATTAAGAAGTGAAATATCCTCTTCTTTCATATTTAGAAAGAGGAAATTGTCTTATTAAATATTTTGATTTATTCAACACCAAACTTTCTTAAAACTTCTTCTGGTTTCTTATAATATTCATTAATTATTTCCTGGACTTTTTTAAATTCAAATATTTTATTTGTATATAATTTATAGAGTAATTGAACTCTTCTTTTAAATTCTAAATCAAGTTCTTCCATTTTTATACCATGTCTTTTTGTTATTTTTTCAAATATTTTACTATTTCTTTTAAAATAAAATTTATCATCACTTGGATTCCAAAGAAAAGGGGTATTTGTCATTGCAATTCCCTTTGGATCTACATTTATTATTTCTACAACTTCTCTAAGTTTTCTAGTATCTTCATTATTAACAGTTGCATGACTCATAATACAAATACAATCTAAAACATTCAATAAAGTTGGAGAAAGTTCAATTGGAGGAGTTTCTAATCTTTTTATAACACTATCAACAGATTCTGCATGTATTGTGCTAATAGAACTATGACCTGATGCCATGCCTTGGAATAATACAAATGCTTCTTTACCTCTAACTTCTCCAACAATTACATAATCGGGATTTTGTCTAAAAGAACTTTTTAATAAGGTAAATAAATCTATTTCTCCTGTATTTCCCGAGCCTGTTGCAACTCTTGAAACACTTGGAAGCCAATTTTCTCTTGGAAGATTTATTTCTCTAGTATCTTCAATTGAAACTACTCTTGCTTCTGGAGTGATAAAGAAAGCTATAGCATTTAGTAAACTTGTTTTTCCACTTGATGTTTCCCCTGTAATTAATATATTCATTTTGTATTGGATTAATAACCAAAAGTATGCAAGCATTTCAGGGCTTAGTGTATTAAAGGATAATAATTGTATTGGAACCCAAGGAGTTTTTGTAAACTTTCTAATTGAGAAAGTTGGACCTTTTGTTGTTATATCTTTTGTATAAGTTGCATTTACTCTTGACCCATCAGGCAAACTTCCATCAAGAATAGGTTGAGCATAAGAAATATATTTTCCACTTCTTTGAGCAAGTTTTTCAACAAAACTTGCAAGATTTTCAATATTTTTAAATGTAATATTTGTTTTAATGTTTCTATAAATTCTATGAACAATATATATTGGAGTATTTATTCCATTACATTCAATATCTTCCACATAATAATCTTGAAGAAGTGGTTCTATTTTATTAAAACCCATAAAGTCTCTTGCTAAATAATAATATATTTTTTTATAACTCTCGTAAGAGATATCCATCCCAAGTTCAATTGCTAAAACTCTAAGCATTTTATCAATATAACTTAATAAAGTTTCTTTGTTTTTCTCGATGATATTATCAAAATCAATCATATTTCTCATAGCAGAGATTAGTTCTTCCTTATATTTTGTTTCTTCTTCATTTAATTGAGGCTCTTCAACATCATATACTAATTCAGAAATTTTATGATCCCAATAAATATGTACAAAAACAAATGGAGAGATTAAACTATATCTTATATTGATAGTTGTTTTGTCTTTGATTTTTTTTAATGGAGGGACTTTTGGAGAGAAGTTTATTTCTACTTTTGGATAGCTTTGTATGTTTTTTTCAATCAATTTTTTTACCTCTATTTTTATATTATGTCAAAATCTATTATTGGCTTTCCTGTATCATCATTTTCCCCATGGTGTGAGATTGATAATCTATAAGGAGTTGATGCCCTAGTTATTGTTTTTAATTTATCTTCTTGATTATAAGTTAGATTATATTCACTATAATTACCTGTTAGAGTTACTGTATTAAATGTTCCTCTTTTCTTAGTATTTGCAATTATGTTTCCAATATAAATATCTTCTCCTGGCTGACTATAAACATGTCTGCTTTCTATTTCAAATATGATTAGATTATTTTCTCCGTCTATTTTTAATATCCCTTTTTTTATTCCTAATTCAATTATTCTTTTATTTCCTTCTCCTCCTAATTCTATGATTCCGAAATTAATACTTTCAATTACTTCAATTGTCTGTTCAATTAATGCCTTGTCCCTTATTTCTTCTATTTTAGGCTTTATAAAGGCTAAAACAGCTCCAATCATCACAAATGCAATTAATGTATATATTACTGTTTCAACCCAAACTTGACCTCTTTTCATATTTAATTGAATAAGAATTAATTTAAATAATTAATGTTTGAGAAATTTATTGAATTAAAAGTATACAATCATCAATTTCTGATAAAGAATCTGAAATCTCGCATTGATTTCCCCCTATAATTGGAGCTATTTTAATTAAAGAAGGTTTTCCTACCTTAGATATATTAGCAACATAAGTTAAACCCGCATTTTTACCAGGAAGTTTTATGTCTTCATTATAATTCCCATTATAATTTCTAATAAGGGAAGACCCTAATTGAGGTATTTCAAAACTTTTCGTTTCATTTCTTCCGGAAATTGAAATTAGTAATTTATCAATTTCAGTATCCTTAATATCTATTGAAAACCTAAATTCATTTGAACTGGAATTATAACAAGTATATTGACTATTTATTGTTGCTTTTTCAAAATTTCCAAAGCAAGAATTGACAATATCAATTTTTTCATTAATTATCCCTCTTATTGCTCCCCATACAATACCTACAGCAACTAATACTAAGAGTACTAAAATAATTGTTGCAACAACTCCAGATAATCCTTTTTTTAACATTTTTATTATACAATTAATTCATATCCATGTTGTTTTTCATCACATACATAATTTCTCTCTCCTAATTCAGATCCTCCACGTAAAACAGGGATTAATATTATTTCATTTGCATTACTAATATCTATTTCACTAGAAAAAGCCCCTCCCTGATTTAATCCTGATTCAGGCCAACTAGAAGAAAGATCTGTTAAATCTTTTGTTTCATGACTTCCATCACTAGATAATTTTATTCTCATTCTATAAATAGGGACATTTCCATTATTAGTTATATATAATATATTTTCAGAGTATCTTGTATCAAAATTTACATCAGAACAAACAAGCCCAACATTTTTATCAAATTTTATTATTGATTCTTGAGTCATCCCTCTAAACCATTGAAAAATAATTAATCCAATAACAACTACTATTGCAATTAATAATACTGTTGCAATAACCGGTGAAACCCCTTTTTTTTCCATATTATTCTTAAGATATTTTTCTTTTTAAATTCTTTTATTTCTTACTAAAATTATATGAATTAATATTGTTAAGATAAATGTTATTATCATATTATAAATTCCAAAAAATGGAAGTCTAACTTCTATAGGACAAGGAAGANTTCTAATTCCCTCAGAACATTTTTCAGATACTCTTTTCATATTTTTTTAAAGAAAAATTAACTTATAAAGTTTCTCTTATCTAAGAGGATTTTATCCTTTTATAACAATAAGTGGTTTAACTTTTGCAACTAACTTTCCTATTCCTAATTCATGACTTACTTTAACTACTTCATCTACATCTTTGTATGCATATGGTGCTTCCTCAGAAAGTCCTTTCAAGCTTCCAGATATTACTTCTATTCCTTTTTTGGATAATTCTAATTTAACTTCTTCTCCTCTTTTTTGTCTTAAAGCTTCATGTCTTGACATAACTCTCCCTGCTCCATGAGCAGTGGATCCAAAACTTAATTCTTCTGCCTTTTTTGTTCCAACTAAAACATAACTTGAAGTTCCCATACTTCCAGGAATCAAAACTGGCTGTCCAACATCTCTATAGACCTTTGGAATTTCTTTTCTTCCAGGACCAAAACTTCTTGTTGCCCCTTTTCTTAATACTAACACTTCTTTTTCCTTGCCCTCAACAACATGCTTTTCAAACTTTGCAATATTATGACATACTTCATAAACTACTTCAGCTTTAAAATTAGGAAAAATTCCTTTCATTGCTTCTCTTGTCCAATGAGTTATTAATTGTTTATTTGCAAATGCAAAATTAACACTAGCTGCCATAGCTCCAAAATATTTCTTACCTAATTCTGAATTTATTGGTGCATTAATTAATTCCCTATCTGGTAGATTTCTAAATCCATATTTATCTTCCATTAGTTTAATATAATCACTTGCTACTTGATGACCCAACCCCCTGCTTCCGCAATGAATCATTATTGTTATTTGTCCTTTTTTTAAACCAAAAATTTCTGCAATTTTTTTATCATAAATTTCATCAACATATTGTACTTCTAGAAAATGATTTCCTGCACCCAGACTTCCTACTTGAGGCATCCCCCTTTTTTTTGCTCTTTCACTCACATAACTAGGATTTGCTTCTTTCATTTTCCCTTCTTCTTCAACATGCAAATAATCTTCTTTTTTTCCATAACCTTCTTTTACAGCCCATTGCGACCCTCCTTTTAAGACTTCATCTAATTCTTTTTCATTTAATCTAATTCTCCCTTTTTTCCCAACTCCAGAAGGGATATCTCTGAATAATTGAGAAGAAATCTGTTTTTCTTTCCCTTTTAAATCTTTTTTAATTAAGTTTGTTCTTAAAAGTCTGACTGAACAATCAATGTCATATCCAATTTCTCCAGGGGAAATTACTCCCTTATCAATATCAAATGCAGAAACTCCTCCAATACATGCTCCATAGCCAACATGCATATCACTCATGCCAAGAACATATTTTAAAACTCCAGGTAATGTAGCCATATTTACTATTTGTTTAATTGCATCTTCTTCTATATTCTCTAATAATCTTTCAGATACAAGGATTCTTCCAGGAACATTCATTTTCCCTTCTTTTGGAATTTCATAAATATTTTCTGAGATTTTCTTTATTTGCATCTTAAGATAATCTATCAATTATTTAATAAACTTTCTAAACATCCAAAACAATTTGAGTAATCCACTTATTCTCTTGTTTTTTTACAAACATCTGATTATATGTAATAGCTTTTACATTTAAACTAATTGGATAATTTTTAGCATCATCACCCAAAATTTCTGCTTCGAGTTTTAACCTTCTTTTATTAATTTTAATATTCTTTATTTTTGATAGGAAAAAATTTTTAGAATCTAATAAAAATAATAATTCTTCTAAGAAGTTATAGAGTAGAGATTCAAAATCTTTTCCCTGAACAATAATTTTGAACTTTTCTTTATCTTTTATTTTGCTATTATACATAGAATTAAACATTGCTAATGCCGAGTTTTCAAATGCTTCTTCAATATCCTTTCCATATGCCTGGAATTTTATATCTGCTGTATGTTCAAGAAATTTAAATTTCCTCATTTTCTCCAACAAAATAATCTCAACTGTCTCGGACTATATATTTCTAAATTTGCACTTATTACAACAGATTGAACATAAATATCTTTATTGAGATATTTATCTAATGTACAAATTTCATCCATTTCACATATCTTTGCTTTACATTCTAAATAACTAGGAGTTCTTTCATCTATCCTATTCTTAAGATTCTGAGGAAATAATTCATTATCCCAATACATTGGAAGGTCCGAATCTAATATATCCTCTCTTAGATTATCATCTAATTCAATTTCCCTTAATATTGAAATTTCTGCATCATAAACTTTTGAAGATATATCTGTTTTTGCAATATATCCCTTATCAATAACTATTAATAAGACACCTGCAATTAATAATAATGCAATAAATGCCTCAACAATTTTCACCCACCCTCTCTTCTCCATATGTTCTTATATTAATTTAGGTTTATATTTATTACCATACCTTAATTATTAAGAATCCTGATTTAATATTTGCTTCTTCATCAACATATTGTATTGGAGTTTCATCAACATATACATTAATTGATACTTCCTTATCCTCAGTTTTTAGAATAGCGTCTCTATTGTTATCTATAAGACTAAAACCAAATTCTGTTCCTTCAAGAATTTTTAATCTTTCTTTTAATCTTTCATAATTTTTCCCATGTTCTTCAGTTATATTATCTATCTTTGTTTCAAAAAGATGCATATTTGTTTTTACCAACTCAATTGAATAGCCCTCATTTTCTTCTGGTTCTAAACAAGTTCCAAGATTTGTAGAAAAGTCATTAAATTGTTCATTAGAGTAATAAATTTTGAAAAATATTGCATCATTATGTTCGAACTTTAAATCACTATTTTCTACTTTGAAATTTAAGGGATTATTATTTTTATCTTTAACAATTATATTTAATCCTTCAATTTCTTCAATTTGCGAGATTTTAAGACAATCTTCTGATAAGGTATATTCATCTTCAATAGATATTGTTACACTTGTTAGATTTGCAGAAAACATCTTGTCTAATTCTACTCCTAGATAATTTAGTATAAATTGTTTATCTTTTTCAACTTTTGTTGCTGGTTCTATAACTGAATATAAAAAAGCCAAGAAAGTTACGAATATTACAAATGACAACATTACTCCAACATGTGAACCTCTTTTATTCATAATATAGGATAAATTTCTATATTTATTAAATGTGTGTTTATAGAATGTATTACCCTAGAAATATATTGGCTCCT
>PBZO01000006.1 GCA_002731115.1 Candidatus Pacearchaeota archaeon | reverse complement strand
TAGAGTTCTAACTTTATAGCTTCTATCTTTCCATCTGAATTTTTTTCTATTTTTTATTTGTTTTTTAGCACTTTTTAATCCCATTTTTTGTATAAATATTGTTGATAAAAATAGTTTTTAAAGATTGTGATTAGTATCTAGAATTCTCATAAGCTTGTGCAATTATTACATCTAAAGTTGCTGTTCTTTGAGCACGTCTGAGTTCTGTTGGAGTCTCTATTAAATATATCCAATAATTTGCCCTTTTTCCATCCGAAGTTATATCTATTAGTTCTTTTCTCATTTCTCCTGCTGTAAGATTTTCTGAAAATTTCTTTTTCGGAACTGCTAAAAATATATTTAATACACATCTTTCTCCTTCATAGGTTTTTTTAGGTATTGCTTCATAAATTATAATATCTCCCTTTTCATTTATTAGATATTTTCTAACTTCTTCTCCTCTAGATATAGGTATTATTTCTTTTTCTTTTGTATTTTGATTGAGATTTATATAATAAAGATGTCCATTATTCTTAAAAAATACTTCATTCCCATAACAATTAATCTTAGGATCTATACTATTACCTTTCATATTATTTGTTAAATTTGTTATTACTAAATTTTCCCTATCATAAAGAAGTATATTTTTTTTAATTCCACTATTTTTTTCATATATTCTTTTTTTCCCATTACAAGATTTTTGACTTGGATTAGGAGTGTTAGTTGGTAATTTTCCACGTTTATCTTCTATTCTTGGAGAGAATGCAATTGATGTAGGTTTAGATTGTATCTCCTTTTTGTGTTCTGCTAAAGTTTCTAGGTTGAAGGGATTAAATGCGAAACTTGCAAGTAATAATGATGTTAATCCAAATCTTCTTAATTTCATCTTTTAAACCTGAACCATGCTAATGTATTTGATTCGTATTTAATTGGAACATCCTCACAAATATCTCTATCGTAATTAGATAAATCAAAATTCTTTTCAGAAATAAGGTCCTCATTCTTATCTACATATAGACGTCCATCCATAAAGAGAACAGCATAGGGATTTTTTTCTAAAAATCTTGAGGCACTTAAACCTACTAATTTTTCCTTAAGAGTGTAAGCTTTAAGAGTTATGGGTATATCCTTACAATAACCTTGCTCCCTACTTGTTATTTCTAATTTAGATAAATTGGGCATTAGATTATTCTCTTCTTTAGGATATGAATTAACTCCGATTAAGGAGACTAATCCAGTTAAGAGTGTTATTAAGATTGTTTTTTTCATCATTCAGGAAGAATTATTTAATTTATTCATAATATGATGCTATCTTATAGTTATCTTAGGTTAGTTATCTTTTTAAATTTAACTATAAACATTATCAGATAATCTTAAGTTCTTTTTCAAAGAAATCTTTAGTAATTCTCTGGAGTTCTAGAAGTCTTCTTTTATTTCTTCCAATTAATGCAGCTTTATTTTGAATTCCTGCATTAATTATTATCTCATTATCTTTAATTTCTAAATCTCTAAATCCTATGGGGTTAATAATATCATATATAAAATTTTTTGAATTTGAAATTCCATTAGGTTCTGGTATAATTTTTATCTTTCTCCCAATGATCTCACTGATTCTTCTTATATTTCTCCCATTTTTACCAACAGCTTTTGGAATTAATTGTTGTGGGACACAGAATATTATTGTTTCATTGTATTTAAGACAAATTCTTGTTCTTATTTGTGTAATTTTCTCAAATAAGTTTAAATATCTCATGTCCTGCATATCAATTGTTTTTACCATCTTTTTATCTTATAAAATTTAGATGCACTTGTTTTATAAATCTATTGCTATCTTAAGATTATTTATTTACCTTTTCAACAACGTTACTCTTAGCAATTTTTTTATCAGCTTCTTTTTTAATTAATGGTCCAATAATTTCTACAAGAAGTCCTGGAAGACCCGTTCCTACGGGGACTGGTTGATTAAGTATTATATTTTCTATAACACTGCTTAGTTTATCTCTTCCTCCTTTTATTGAAGCATTTACAAATTGTTTGTCGGGTGTTTCAAATGTTGCTCTAGCAAGTATTGATTCTTTTTGAGCGATAATTCCCATTCTAGTAATTCCTTTTATTTGTCCAGTATTAGTCATTGCATCGGCAACTAATTCAAGATGTTTTATGTTTATATCCAATCCCTGAGTACTAATTACCTTTTTTATTTCATCAATTATTAAATTTCTTGCAGCTTCAATCCCAAAAGTTCCTGCAACCTCATATAAATCATTTGAAGTTATTTTATTCTTATCTACTTCTTTTAATTCAATCATCTTCTTCAGATTTGTTCCAAGACTCATAATAACAAAATCTTTCTCTCTTTTAACAATTAAGATTTGTTTAATTCCCTTAACCCCTGAAATTATTGTTTCTTTAAGTTTCTCCTTAAGTTTATATATCTCTTTAAAACTTAATTCACTTGTATTTAATATTATTGAGTTCTCTTTTTCTCTTGCATTAAATCCTAGATCATTAAGTTTTTCAACTACTTTCTTTACTGAAGTGTGAGTTTGTCTTAATCCTTCCCTACTTATCTTTATCTCTATTTTCTTATCACTAAAATTTAGATCAATCTCAGATGCGATTTCTTTTATTGTAACTTCTTTTATCTTCTCTGCGAAAATTCTTGCATCTTTTTCATTATTATAATCTCTTTCTAGATAAATCTCCATGTTGGGGGAAGAAGGTTTTTTTCTGGCATCAAAAATTTCTATTAGTCTTGGAAGTCCCATTGTAACCTGCATTTCAGCTACACCTGCGAAATGGAAAGTTCTTAGAACCATTTGTGTTGAGGGTTCT
The DNA here is from genome assembly GCA_002731115.1 of Candidatus Pacearchaeota archaeon. GTDB lineage: Archaea > Nanobdellota > Nanobdellia > Pacearchaeales > GW2011-AR1 > NP1466. Next base: position 17,403 of record PBZO01000006.1, on the reverse strand, counting down.
CCAAATGATTGTGCTGTAATAAGTCCAATTGCTTCACCAGAATCTAATTTACCATCTGTATGAAGTTGAGAAACATCTACTCCATCATCACCATATTTAAATTGTATTATATTATTATTACTATCCCTTATTGTTCTATCATACTCTATTCTTATATCTTGAAGGGCATTAGCAAGTCTTCTATATAAATAACCTGATTTGGGGGTTCTTAATGCAGTATCCATAAGAGTTGCTCTTCCGGTTATAGCTCCAAAGAAAAATTCATCTGGCCTTAATCCTCCCATAAAGGAACCATTTATAAAACCTCTTGAATTTGGAGTCAATTCCCCTTTCTTAAAAAAAGATAATGTTCTATTATCATATCCAATATCAATTCTTTTACTATCCAAATCCTGTTGACCCACACAACAAGCTATTTGAGTAATATTTAGAATATTCCCTCCCCCACCAGACATAATCATATGATTTACAGGGTTATTTTTTGGAAATTCTTTTTTTACTATTTCTCCAATTTTTGTTCTTATTTCATTTAAAACCTGGAGAATTTTTATCTCTCTTGATTCTTCTTTTGTTTTCCCTGGAATTATTTCAATATCTCCCTTATTGTAAGATTCTATTATCTCTTTTGTTTTATCTTTTGATTTTCTAATAATTTCTTTTCCTTCATTTATTACACGTTCATCTAGATTTAAATCTTCAACAGAGATTGTTATCCCTTTATCAGTTAAGTAGTTTTTTCCTAAATCAAAAACTTTTCTTATAATCTCCATTGTTTTTTCTCGTCCAATTACCTTATCTAATTTCTTAATTAATTCTCCATCTTCTTGCCCGAAACAAGTTTTATCAATTTTTCCACCTATAATTTTCCCATCTTTAATTTTAATTGAACTATTTGAGAAATTAATATCTGGGAATATTTTAGAGAATAATTCTGTTCCAGAAATTATTTTTTTTGAGATTGTTGAATTAATATTTGATTGATGAAGAATTTGATTTGCATAATTACTAGGGAAATTCCCCAGTCCAAGAAGATAATTTCCTGTAATTGCATCTGCAGCACAGCCTATCAGATTTGCATTATTCTTTGGAGACATTAAATTTCTTTTAACATCAAGAAGTATTTTTGCTTCCGCTCTTGCTTCTTCTGTTTGTGGTGAATGAATATTCATTTCATCACCATCAAAGTCAGCATTGTAAGGAAATGTTGTTGCAGGATGTAATCTAAATGTTCTTCCAGGTAAAACTTTTACAAAATGGCTCATTAAACTGCCCCTATGTAAGCTTGGATGTCTGTTAAATAAAACAATATCTCCATCCTGTAAGTGCCTTTCAATTTTGTATCCTGGAACTAATTCATTTATTATTTCTTCCTTAAGTTCAGGAGTTATTTTTTTTCTTTTTCCATCAGGTCTTATTACATAATTTGCTCCAGGGTATATCTCTGCTTTTTCTATTAATTTTTTAACTTTTTCAATATTTAAATCATTTATAGTTTCTGAGACTGTAACTACTTTTGCAATTTCATAAGGAATACCAACTTCATTAAGTCCAATTGAAGTGTCAGGAGAGATTACTGTTCTTCCAGAGTAATTTACTCTTTTACCAGCCAGATTTTTCCTAATTCTTCCTTCTTTTCCCTTTATTCTTTCTGTGATTGTCTTTAATGGTTGTCCGCTTCTATGTCTTGCAGGAGGAATTCTTGCAACAGTATTATCAAAGAAAGTTGTAATATGGAACTGTAATAAATCCCATAAATCTTCGATTATTACTTCAGGTGCACCTGCATTTAAATTTTCCCAAAGTCTTTGATTAGCTCTTATAATATCGGAGAGTTTATGTGTTAGATCATCTTCACTTCTCTCTCCTGATTCTAAAATAATACTGGGTCTTATTGTTACTGATGGAACTAATAAAGTTGTAAGAACTGCCCATTCAGGCCGGGCATTTTTCGGATTAATTCCAATTTTTCTTAATTCTTCATCAGGAACATTTGTTAACATCTCTCTAATTTTTGTAGGGAATATTCTTTTCTTTCCTATGTTAAAATTTGTTGGTTTATCTAATTTAACTTTCTCATGGGCAATTCCACAATGAGGGCATTTTTTTGCATCTTTTGCTTTCTTAGCTCTTTGACTTGAAGAATATTTACTTAAATCCTTATCATTAATTAATAATTTTCCACAATCATGACAAAAACATCTTAATCCCATTTCAATTAATGAGACATATTTTAGATGGATTACAGCTCTTGCTAAATCAATTTTCCCAGGATGACCCAAACATTCTTTTAATCTTCCACCACAAGTTCTACATCTAACTCCAGGGTCAACTGCTCCCAATCTTAAGTCCATTAATCCTCCATCTACAGGATAAGTATCTATATCATAAAGTTCGGGCGTTACTATTTTTGCACACGAAACTTTCTTAATTTGTTCTGGACTAAATAATGAAAATCCAATTTCTACAATTTTTTTCCTTACTGGTTTATTTTGCATTTTAATTATATTTACATCCTCTTAGATTATAAGGGTATTTCCCAGAATATTTAATTCCTATTTCTTTTTCAAATACTATCTTACATTCTGGAAGCTCTGAGCATTTTTCTATTATTTTCTCTTTCCCTCTTATTTTCTTAGATTCTTCTATCATCTTATTCATATTTATTCTTTAATTTAAAATCTGTATGAATATGCAATCCTTGTAATTCTTCAAGTAATAATTTAAATGCATATGAAACTTCAACAGGTTCAGTATCTTCACTATTACATTCAGGGCATATAATCTTGTCTCTTATATTATCATCTATTGCAATTACCCCGCATTTTTCACAGATATCTAATTTAACCTTATCAGAATCATATCTTTCTTTTAATAATAATGATGCCCCGTGTGCAACTAGTGCTTGTTGTTCCATTTCCCCTAACCTTAATGCTCCTCCTCTTGCTCTTCCTTCTACTGGTTGTCTTGTAAGCAATGTAATCTTTCCAGATGCTCTTCCATGAATAAGACCTTTTACCATTCTTTTCAATTTTAGATAATATAAGTTCCCAATAAATATCTTTGAGGCTATCTTTTTTCCAGTAATTCCATTATACATTGTTTCCTTTCCATCAAATCTAAATCCTAAATTTTTTAATTCTTTTTCTAATTCATTTTTAGTCTCTCCAGAAAAAGGAGTTCCATCAACCACTTTTCCTCTTAAACATCCAACTTTACCTGATAATAGTTCTAGTAGATATCCAACAGTCATACGACTTGGTAATCCATGTGGATTAAATATAATATCTGGTTTAATCCCTGATGATGTAAAGGGAACATCATCTTCAGGAATAATTGCACCAATTACTCCTTTTTGTCCGTGAGGATTTGAATATTTATCTCCTAATTCAGGGATTCTTTGGTCTCTTGTTCTAATCTGGATAATTTTATTACCTTCACTATCTTTTGTTATGAAGACTGCATCAATCGTCCCTCTTTCTTCTTGCCTCATAGTTACACTTGTCTCTTTTTTTGTTCGAATTGATATCTCTCTTGCTTCTGATAAGAATTTTGGAGGAGATGTTTTCCCAATGAGAACCTCTCCTTCACTAATTTCTGCTTCAGGATAAATAATGCCATCTTCTTCTAAAAATCTGTAACTAGATTCCATTTTATATCCAGACGTATCTTTTTCAGGAATTGCAATCTTATCTTTTAATCCTCCGGAATAATTCATCTCTATACCTGAATAGGGTCTAAAAAAGAAACTTCTACCAACTCCCCTGTCTAAACTCCCTTGATTCATAACAAGTGCATCCTCCATATTATATCCTTCATGAGTCATAATTGCAACTATTAAATTTTGTCCAGCAGGATAAGTGTTTAAGGTGTCATAAATAAAACTTCTTACAATTGGTTTTTGAGGATATTCGAGTATACTTGCACTAGTATCAATTCTACAATGATAATTAGCAACATATAATCCCAAGGATTGTTTTAGTGTTTTAGTTCCTTTCATTAATTTTGAAGCTGAATCATGGTTTACATAAGGTACAAGACTTGTAATAATCCCAAATAAATCTATAGGATCTATTTCAAGATGTGTATGTTCTTGGGTTAATTCCTCGGGATATAATGCAATTAATGAATTTTCTTCTTCAGATGTATCAAGATATTCTATTACTCTTTGTTTTATTAAATCATCCCAGGTTATCTCATTTTGTTCTAATTGTATTAGATGTTCATTTTTTAATTTTGAAACTCCATTCTCAACAATTATTGATGGTCTTAATACTCTTCCAGGTACTGTAGAAATTGAGATTATTTTGAAATCAGTATTGTTTCTAATATTCATTTCTACTGGGAATATTCCCTCTCTTCTTTTTTCTATTATTTTTTCCACAAATTCTTCAGGGTTATTTATATTTCCAATAAACTTCCCATCAAGAAAAACATCTGTATCTGCAGTTTCTTCTTTATTAAGGCCGTCTGATTCTAAATCTTTTATAAATTTATTTTCATCTAAGTTTATTCTTGTTGATACTCTTGCTAAAATTGCAAGATTTTTTCGTAATCCAATTTCTGTTCCTTCTGGACTTTCAATAGGGCAAAATCTTCCATAATGAGTTGGATGAAGATGTCTTGCTTGAAAATTCTCTTGATCACTAGATAACATGCTTGCAACTCTTTGTAGTTGGGAGATAGTTGCAAGATAATTTGTTTTATCCATATTCTGAGTTACACCTGATCTCTCTCCTGTCCAACTTCCTGTTGCAATCGCTGATTCTACCCTATGTGAAAATAAAGTAGATTTTGCAATTGTTTTAATAGAAAAGAATTTTCTTCTTTTAGTAGATTTTTGTAAGGAATATAAAATATCCCTAATTAAAATTCCCAGATTAACTCTAAATAAATTAGCGAGTAAATCTCCTGAGAGTCTTACTCTCTTATTTGCATAGTGATCTTTATCTGTTTTTAATTTCGGATTTTCTTTTACTATTAAAAATTGTTTTATTAATTTGCATAAAGTTATTGCTTTTTTAATTCTTGAATCTTTCTTTTGTCCAATGTGCGGGAGTAAATAGGAATCAATTCTTTGTTTTACTCTATCTAAAATTTCTTTTTTTGTTCCTTGTAGTGAGGTATTTTCTGCAACCTGCATCATTGCATCTTCCTGTGATGCTGTGTTTACAAATTCATAGAGATTAACAATAACACTATCAGTTTCCTTACCAATATATTTCGCAATATCAGATTCTTTTGTCAAACCAAGTGCTTTTAATATTAATATTGCAGGGATATCCTTAAATCTACTAAATGAAAGTTCAAATATTCCCTCTTTATTTTCTGTAATTGTAGTTGGTATTCTATATGTCCCTTTTGATGAAAATACTCTTAGATTTAATTTTTCCTTAGAATCATTTTCAATAAATGGATGATTTTCTGCCAAGTCTTCTGCCATTACCATTACTCTCTCATTTCCATTAACTATAAAATATCCTCCAGTATCTTCAGGGTCACTATAATTTTTAATTAATTCTTCTTTTGTCATACCATGTGTATTACATGCTTTGCTTTTTACCATTATAGGAACTCTTCCAATTTCTACAACTTCTGAATCTACTTGTTCATCTTTTTTAACAGTTATTTCTAGAGTAATTGGGGCAGAATAAGTAAAATTTCTTAATCTTGCTTCATAAGGGAGAATTAAAGATGAGCTTCCATCAGCTTCAATTATTTGGGGTCTTCCAACTTTTATTTTCCCAAGTGTTATTTTAAATTCTTCATTATCAATTGTTTCTGATATCTCTTCAACAATCTCTTGTATTCTTTTCTCAATAAAATTATTAAAAGAGGTAATATTAGATTCAATTAATGAATGTTTCTCCAAATATCCCTTTACAATAAGGTGTTTATTGTTTTTCATTTGCTTTCGTTAAATAAATTTTATATTTCTAAACGACTACTCTAAAATAGATGCTGATTTTATCTCCTATTTTTCTCTCTATTTTAATTATATCTCCTATATTACATCCTTCAGGTAATGCTGGATCTGAAGAAATTATTTTTGGTAATTGAGTTTTAGTAATATTTAAAGTTGATAACAGTTTTTCAGACTCTTTTTCATTAAGTTTAAGGTGTTTTGGTTGAAGAATATGCATTTTTATAATTATCTTAAGAAGAATATCATGAATCTTATGGAAACTTTAACAACTTCTTAATAATGAAAAATAGTTAAATTTGATTTAAAAGGTTTTCGGTTTTTGTGGCTTTGCACAAAAAGTCTAGGTTGTACAAAATTTGAGGTCTTCTCTCATTAATTCATAAAAATAAGTAATTAAATTAAAATTATGCGGCTTTTGGCTGATCTGCAAATTTTTTATTAGCCAAATTTAATAATCCAGGTTCACCATAGCTATGAGATATTCTATTGCAGGTTCCAGGAGTATATGGGCTTGAGATATAATTTTTAATAAACCAATTTCTAGCTTGATTATCTATTATAACTCCCTGATTACTTAACTCTCTNGCAACATCAATTCTAGCAAGGTCTCTTTTGTAAGAGTAGCCGGCTTGTACTGGATAGTCAAGAAGAATATCTATTGTTTCATCATTACTTAGACCAATAAGACGTCCTATTCTAGTTTTTTGTCTAACAACTCTCGTATGATCATAGCTAGCAAATGATGGATGTTTCAAGATTGCTTCTTTAATTTTAGTTTCATTCTTTTCACCATACACTTTAGTAGCTTCATTAATAACTCTCGTATGGTTTAAACTAGCAAATCGCGGATGTTTCAGGATTGCCTCTCTAACTTCATTCTCTTCACCATACACTTTAGTAGCTTCATTAATAACTCTCGTATGGTTTAAACTAGTAAATCGTGGAAATTTATCTATAATCTCTTGACTTGAATTTAAGGAAATACCATAAGATCTACAAATTTGTTCTAATTTATTCATACAAATAAAGAAAAATAATTACTTTTTAAATTCAAGTGATTATACATTTCAATGTGGCTTTCTCGCCTTAATGTTCTTTTCTATGAAAGGAATCAAATTTTGCCTCGGCGACTTAGTTAAATTTTTATATTAGATGTAATTCAGGAGCTCAAGCCTTAAGTAAAATTTATATAATTCATTGATAATTTTAATCTTATGGACAAGAAAATAAAAAAACAGATATTCTTTGAAATTTTAAAAGGTACTCTGATTATATTGGGGATTGCTCTATTTGTTGTTAGCATGTACCAATCTGAAATTCAGCGATATGGGATAGAAATTTATTTGTTAGCATTCGGAGCAGCCATGATAATTCTCACATTAATTAGTATTATTAGTTATTTGTTTATCANAAAATANTTATGGGCTTATATNNTTTCTGCAGTTGTCGCTCCAATTCCATTTGGTATATATGTATATTTTGCATGTTCTGGCGACGGGCAATGTTTAAAATGGTATCCCTTGGCTTGTTTTTTTATTTTTTTTATAACTGAATTATTTTTAATTCCGATTTCGTTAACAGTTAAAAAAATATTTAAAATACTAAAAAACCAGAACAAAAAAACAGCGAGTTCGAGCTCCTGAACTTCTTTTAATCGTGATGTTAGGGTATTTCTTATCTTCAATCTGGAAAACTTTTATATATGAACTGTAACATTGTATTTCTATGATATCTAAGAAAATTAGCTTCAGCTTAATAATTATATTAATTCTCTTTTCTTCAATCCAGACGATTAATGCTGAAGTAAAATATACAAGAGAACATTCCGAAGAATTATCTCACTTAATAGATTGGCAAGAATATACACCAGAAACTTTTGAGAAAGCACTAAAAGAACAGAAGCCGGTTTTCCTAATAGTATCTGCTCCTGCCTGGTGTTATTGGTGTCACGTTTATGAAAGCAAAGATTACCTTTATCACGACAATTTATATCCATATATTAATGAGAAGTTTATCCCTGTTGTTGTTAATTCAGACAAAAGACCAGATTTAACAAAAAAATATCTGGAAGGTGGCTGGCCTTCAACTACAATATTCTCTCCAGATATGAGAAGAATCATCGGATTTACTGGTCCAAGAGATCCTAATGAATTAAAAGATTATCTTGAGCAACTAATTATATATCTTAAAGATAAAGAGTTTACTTCTTTTTCTTTTCAACTTAATTATGAAGAATTTGTTCCAAGAATCCCCGAATATAATCAACTTAATCAAGTTGAAACTTCTCTGTTGCAAGATATAGATATTTTGTTTGATCCTATTTATGGAGGATTCGCTCCTGCGCCGATTCAGCAATGGAGAGAGGGTCAAAAATTTCCAAAAGGCTTTACGCTGAATTATCTTTTAGAAAAATATGATGAAACAGATGACGGAAAATATCTGGAAATGGTCAAAAAGACTTTTGATTATCACTATACTGATATTTCTGAGTTAGAAACGAGATACCACCTTTATGATCCTGTTGAAGGCGGATTTCACAGATACAGCACAAAAAGAGACTGGAGCATCCCTCACTATGAAAAAATGCTCCCAGACCAGGCAAAGCTCATCCGAGCATATTCCCATCTTTCTAAAATAACAAATGATGATAAAGTTAGAACTGTAGTCGATAACTCTGTTTCATTTGTTATAAATAAATTCCTAGATAAGAATGGGGGGTTTTATTCAAGTCAAGACGCATATTTGGAGGATGAATATTTCACCCTTTCTGAGAAAGAAAGACAGAAGATGAACTCCCCCTATATTGACAAAACAAGAAATATAGATTTAAATTCCAAGATGATTAGCACGTTTCTTTACATGTACAATATTTATGGAGACGAGCAATATAAGGAAATCTCCGAGAATAGTTTAGATTTCTTACAAAATAATTTAATTGGTGAAGAAGGAGCGTATTATTACCTTGATTATGAACAAGAAAAACCATCTCTAACAGGCCAATCAATCTCAAATTCATGGGCAATTTTGACTTTTCTTGATGGATATGATATCTTAAAGAAACAAGAGTATCTAACAACTGCCAGAGAGATAGCAGATTACTCCCTAGATAATCTTTATGATTGGAATAGCGGAGGGTTTTTTGAACGAAACAGCAAAGATGTAGAATTCTACGCTCCAAATGAAAGAGTGGATTTATCAAAACCTTATGAGGAAAATGCTGTTTTTTCTCATGGGATGTTGCGTTTGTATTTAATTACTGGAGAATTAGAATATCTAGAAAGTGGACTAAAGACACTTGGTTATTTATTGACTAAAGGTAGTAGACTAGATGAAGCTTATTATACAGTTAAAGCATTTCAATTAGTTGAAGAAAATAATCTTCTTGAAATTTATATAAGGAACCAAGATGAGATTAACAATTTAGTAGAGCAACACCAGATAAATTTTTCCTTAGTTGAATTGCTTAATATAGAACAAAGTAATATTTCTTTAGATGATGCTCCATCATTAAAAGATGAATTTGCCAATATTGGTTTTCTTATTCTAGTCCTTCTTGCATTCTCTGCAGGGGTATTAAGTTTTTTATCACCTTGTTGTTTGCCTATTTTGTCAGCTTATTTTGCCCATAATGTTAGCTCTAATAAAGGAGAGATTTTAAAAAACACAATATTCTTTTTTCTAGGATTAGCAACTGTTTTTTCAATATTTGGTATGGGGGCAACTTTAATTGGGAGTCTTTTTAGAGAAAATCGGCTTATCTTTACTCAAGTTGCAGGAATAATTATAATCATTTTTGGACTATTAGAAATGTTTGGGAAGGGGTTTTCAGGTTTAAATATTCGTTTAAGAAAAAACAATAAAACCCCTATTGGTTCTTATCTTTTTGGGACAGTATTTGCAATCGGGTGGAGTGCTTGTATAGGTCCAATACTTGCTTCTCTGCTATTGTTATCTGCTACAACTGGGACTATTCTTAAAGGAAGTGCTTTATTATTTATTTACACATTGGGGTTGGGCATACCATTAATTATAATCTCATTTTATTTTGATAGAATAAAAAATAAAAGATTTTGGCAAATCCTTCATGGAAAGATAATCACTTTCAAGATTTTTGGAAAAGAAATAAATGTCCATTCAACTTACTTCATTTCTGGAATAATCTTAATAGTGATGGGAGTCTTAATTTTTAATGATTATTTATACAGGTTTAATCAGTTGACTTTACAAAGTACATATGTACAAGAAATAATAATTAATGGCGAAGAGTTTTTAAAAAATTTGTTTATTAGGTAATATCTAGTTGGCTAAACATTTTTGTCGAGAATTCCACTTCTTCTCTTTTAGAAAAAAGAAGCAAGAACACTCAAATACATTTATATATATATTTAATCAATTATAAATAATACATGGCAAAGAATATTAAAAAAAACTCCCAGAATAAATTCATTTCTAATACAACTGCTTTTAATAATTATTCAAAAGGATGTAATCTTGCTACTTCAGGATTTTGGTTATTACTTGCAGTAGTAGTTATTTATTCACTTATTGGATTTTTTAGTGACGGGAAAGTTATAGAATCCTTATTGAATATTCCTTGGATTTTAGCTATTATAGTTTCAATTATATTTGGATTTTTTATTGTAGGCCCAATAAAAATGAGTTCTAGTTGGGTTTTCTTAAAAGCTGCAAGAAAAGAAGAATATAAGATAAAAAATATGTTTGCAGTTTTTAATAGGAATTATTGGAATGCAGTTCTTGCTGGATTTTTATCAGTTATTTTCATTATATTGGGGTTCATATTTTTTATAATTCCAGGAATTATTGTCTTAATACGTCTAGTATTTGTAAAATATTTGATTATTGATAAAAAAATGAAAGCTTGGGATGCAATAACTACTAGTTGGAATATGACAAGAGGCTATTCTTGGACAATTCTTGCAATGGGCTTGATTGCAATACCTTTAATAATTGCAGGTTTAATCTGTTTGATTATTGGAATATTCCCTATTATTATGTGGTTAGAATCATCTTTTGCTGTTCTTTATTACAGTGTTTCTTTGAAAAAAAGTTAAAGATTAATTAGGGGAATCTCTTAAGTTCAGTCTGCTTCGAAGAAATGTATATTATATTTTACTGAATAATTTAACCAAATAATCATATTAATCTATTACTATTTCTTGTTTTTTATATTTAGAGGGACGCAAAACAAACTTTAATAAATGTGTTATAGCTTAATAAAAATATGAATCAAAATTTCCAATGTTTAACTTACAAAGGAAAAGGAAATTCCCTAATCAGTCTTAAGGGAAAAACAAAAGATTTATTCAAACAATTTGATTCTTTTGTTAGAGTTTCTACTTGCCAAAGAATTGAGATTTATTCTGAAAAAAATTTGTCTTCATTAGAAGATATGAATAAATTAGATTTCCCAGATTCTATGATTCATTTAATTGAGGTTCTTTCTGGAGTTGATTCAGGATTATTTGGAGAAATAGAAGTATATTTACAGATTAAGGAATCTCTCAAAACAGCAAAAAAAGAAAAACATCTTTCTTCTGAGCTTGGAAATCTTTTTAGTCAAGCTTTTGAAATTTCAGACAACATAAGGGAAAAATTTGAGTTAAATAATTCTTGGGCAAATTCAATTGAAGAAGTAATCTCTAAAAGAAAAAATATCTTTATTTTTGGAGATGGAAATCTAGCCAAGTCCTTAGAGAAAAATCTTTCTTCAAAAGGATTTAACTTTTTGGATAACCCAAAAAATGCAGAAGCCATCGTAATCTTAAAAAAAGGTTTCAAGCCATCAAACAAAACTGCAAAGATTATAAATTTGACAGAAGAAGAATTTAAACATGACGTGATTAATATGAGTAAGTTTTTCACTAAGCCCGATAAGAAAATTATTAATGCTATCAAAGAGGAGATAAAAAAAGAATTAAGCAATCCTAGAAGAAAATAAGATTGTTAAAAGTTCCATCTCTGATATCTCACCCTAAAAAGCAATTTTCTCGTTATAAAAAAGATTTTTAAGTGTGCAGGGCATATACCTCTATGAACTATTGGCATGCAAAAGAGGCAAGGAAAGTTTTCTCTGAGATTGGAAGTTCTGAAAAAGGATTAAAAAAGGAGGAGGCAGCTAAAAGATTAGAAGAATATGGAAAAAATGAATTTGTAAAGAAAAAGAAAGTTTCGGGGATTTTAAAATTCTTGAAGCAATTTAACAGTCCCTTGATTTATATTTTGTTTGTGGCTGCAATTATTTCTTTTGTTTTTGACCATTTAATTGATACTTATGTCATTCTTGCTATTGTCTTAATTAATGCTAGTGTTGGTTTTGTTCAAGAAAGAAAAGCAGAGCGGGCAATTGATGCTCTGAAAAAGGTTGTTGTTTCCTATGCCAAGGTTTATAGGAATGGTGAAATTATTAAGGTCCCTGCTTCTCTAGTTGTCCTGGGAGATGTTATTTTTTTGGAAGAAGGAGATAAGGTTCCTGCTGACTCTCGCTTGTTTGAGATGAAAAATTTTAGGACTCAAGAATCTTCCTTGACTGGTGAATCTTTTCCACAGGAAAAGGATTTGGAAATTATTAGTACTAAAACTCCTTTAGGAGATAGAAAGAATATGGTCTTTATGGGGACTCTTGTTGTTTCTGGAAATGCAAGGGCTGTTGTTATTGCTACTGGAGATAAAACAGAGATTGGAATTGTGGCAAGATCCATTCAGGAAGTTATCCAACCAAAAATGCATTTTAATGAGAAAGTTAATCAACTTGCTTACCAGATGGGAGCCTTTGCTGTTATCGGTGCTGTTTTGACTTTTATAATTGGATACTTTATCAAGGGATTAAACTTTTTTGAGATTTTTCTTTTTACAATAGCTTCTCTTGTTTCAGGAATTCCAGAAGGTCTTCCAGCTGTCTTGATTATTGTTTTGGCAATTGGTGCGAGAAGAATGGCAAAGAGAAATGCGGTAATTCGACATTTGCCTGCTGTTGAGACTCTTGGAGTTGCAACGGTTATTGCAACTGATAAGACAGGGACACTTACTTCAAATTCAATGGTTGTTGAAGAGATTATAACAGCTGAAGGAAATTTTTCTGTTTCAGGGGATGGTTGGGAGCCAAGAGGAGAATTTTATAGTTGGCCTTCTAGAAAACCAATAAGTGTAGATGAGTTTTCTTCTCTAAAAAAATCCTTTTTGATTTCAACATTATGCAACAAGGCTAATTTGTTCAAGAAAGATAAAGGTTATGAAATTGTTGGGGACCCTACTGAAGCTGCGTTGTTGGTCTTGGGAAAGAAGTCTGGATTGGAAAAAAAGGAATTGGATAAAAGAGTTATTGATGATTTTTCTTTTAGTTCTGAATTGAAGTTTCGTGGTAGTTTGATTAAGAATACTAAGGGTAAGGAAGTTTTTGCTGTTGGTGCTTTTGAAGAAATCTTGGGAAAATCATCCAGAATTTTAAAGAATGGGAGAATCATAAATCTTAATAGTAAAATTAAAGGAGAATTTCTATCCAAGGCAGAATTCATGGCGCGGAAAGGTTTTAGAGTCTTGGCCTTGAGTTACAAGGATGTTCAAGGAAATGTTAATTCTTTTTCTGAAGAGCTTGTTGATAACATGGTTTTTGTTGGTTTTGTTGGAATGAAAGATCCTCCTAGAAAGGCAATTAGGCAATCTATACAAAAGGCTAGAAATGCAGGGATTAGAGTCATCATGAAAACTGGAGATCATAAAGCTACAGCACTTGCTATTGCAAATGAAATTGGCTTGGCAGATGCAAAAGCGCGAGTTTTTACAGAAGAGGATTTAGAAAAACTTTCTGATATGGAATTTAGTAAAGTTGTTAAGGAGGTTGATGTTTTTGCAAGGGTTACTCCAAACATGAAGATGAGAATTGTTCAGTGTTTGCAAGAACAAGGTGAGATTGTTGCAATGACAGGTGATGGTGTGAATGATGCCCCTGCTTTGAAAAGAGCAGATATTGGTGTCTCAATGGGAATTATTGGAACAGATGTTGCTCGTGAATCTTCTGAAATGGTTTTAGCAGATGATAATTTTTCTTCAATTGTTTGTGCAATTGAAGAAGGAAGGACTGTTTTTAGAAATGTTAGAAGGACAAGTTTCTATTTGATTACTACTAATGTTGCCGAGGATGTAACTATTGTTGGTAGTTTAGCCTTGGGAATGCCTTTACCAATGCTTCCAATTCAGTTACTTTATTTGAATCTTGTTACTGATGGTGTGAATGATGTTGCTCTTGCAATGGAACCCTCGCATTCAGATGTTTTAAATGAAAAACCATTGGATAAAGAAGAAAAAATCCTGAATAAGAGCTTAATCCCTTTTTTATTGATAAGTGCAGGCTTGATGGTTGTTACAACAATTCCTATTTTTAAGTACTTTCTTTTAGAGGGTATAGATAAGGCAAGAACAGCAGCTTTTGTCTCGATATCGATGTTTCAATTATTTAATGTTTTTAATATGAGGTCCTTGAAAAGTTCCTTGTTTAAGATAGGGATATTTTCAAACAAGTGGGTAATTTATACTTTAATACTCTCATTCTCGCTTATGCTTGGAATTATTTATCTCCCATGGATTTCAGGGATTTTTAGTTTTGTTGCTCTAAGTCTAGGAGAATTCTTAGTAATCTCACTGATTGCATCATCGGTTTTTGTTGCAGGGGAAATTTATAAGAAGGTTAGGTATGGGAGGTAAGTTTGGAATTACCATCTCATCTTCCATCACACCACTCACAACTCTCCTTGGGAAATTCCATGCACCATATTTTTTCTTTGATTTAATGCTTCTTCATTACCAAAATGAATAACTTTGTGGCAAGTGGGGCATACACAAATCAGAAGGTAAACTTGGAAATATTCCTACTGGTCTTTTCCAGACCTTATGCTGTGCTAACCAGAAACATCTAGGACATTCTTTCATGAGGTTCAAGGTGGAGGAGGATAGTTTGAATGTCATACATTTAATCCAATTCACAAACTTATAGAGATTTGTTAATCAATAAACCATATCTTACTTGAACTTCATTAATAATAGAACTGAAAGTGCAGAAACAGCAGATGAGAAAATAAAAGGGTATGATGGAGATAATTGAAACAATATTCCTGCAATTAGACTTGCTGGAAGAGCAATAATCCCAATAATTGTATGAAACATGCCAAGAGAAGTTGCTTTGTTTTCCTTTACAATATCTGCTACAAATGCTGTTTGATTAGAAGTAACTAGTGCAAAACATAATCCATAAAGAGGAAAAAGAAATAAATATACAGGAAAAGAAGACGCAAAAGCAAAGCCTAAGAAAGTGAGTGAAAAGAGAAGGTAACCTGATAAGATAACTTTCTTTTTCCCTATCTTATCAGAAAGGTTTCCAAAAGGTATAGCAAAAGTAGCATAAAAAATATTAAAAAGTACATAAAGAAATACCGGGATTATTATTGAACCCATGTTCTCTGATGCTTTTAATATGAAAAACATATAAGAGAAATTTGCAAGAGAAAAAGTTCCCATAACAAAAAACAGATATTTTAACTTTTTTGAAATTCTAAATTTATATCTCCCCCTTTTTTTCTCAAAAGTCTCTTTTACAAAGATTAATGGTAATAGAGAAGCAAAGGAGATTATTGCTGATATTAAGATAATTGTTGTAAAGCTAAATTTAAACTTCCATAAGAGAAACAATACAATTATTGAACCAATGATTGCCCCGGAAGTATCAAATGCCCTGTGGATTCCAAACCCCTTTCCACGTCTCTTGGTTGATTCTGCTATTATTGCATCTCTTGGAGCATCTCTTATTCCTTTCCCTGCTCTCTCTATTGACAAAAAGAATATTGCACTTGAAAGAGTATTTGAGAATGCAAGGAGAGATTTCGAGATTATTGAAAGAATATAACCCATCCAGACAAATATCTTTCTTTTTTTAATTTTATCAGAATACCATCCAGAAAAAACTTCTAACAAGCTTGTAATACTATCTCTTAATCCACCAGCTAAACCAATCATGATTCCTCCGGCTCCAAGAGATGAAAGAAAAAGTGGAATAATCGGGATAATTATCTCAGAACTAATATCATTCACCAAACTTGACAATCCAAGCCAGATTATGTTTTTTTGTTTCCCCTTTTTCATAGGGGGAAAAAAGTTTTATCCTATAAAAAACTTCTCTATATGTAATAATTAAAGATAGAAAAGAATATGTAAAAGAACAAATAAAAAAGAAGTGCTAAACCGAAGTCCAACACCTCTGCCTACCGAAGTAGACAATTTTATGTCGTTTTTGAGGTTTATAAAGATTTGTATTCGGATTAACTATTTCCTATGCTTGAAAAATTCAATCTGTCTGAATCTTTTCATGACTTTTTGATATGGACCCTTATCAACTAAAATCTTTTTTTTATCTTCACTTAAGAGCCTAAAGTCATACTTACTAACAGGCTCTTTTATTTTATCTTTTCCAGGATACTTTTTCCAACGTGTTTCTTTTTTTAGCTTGTATTGTAGAACCATCTATCTTCTCCTACGTGCAGCTTGAGCTTTTTTGATATTTCTCATTTGAGCTTTTCGCATTGCAGGCGTGGGTTTTGATTTTTCTGGAACATTTTTTCTGGACTTGGCTTCAAAAATATCCCCTTTAACTTTTTTTGGTTTTGTTCTGAGTTTTGAAATGACATCTTTTGCATGCTTTGTTTTTCCAATTAGGATTTCTTTTTTTACTTCGGTATCTGTTTTTGCTATAAGCCATGCCTGTGTTGCCCAACTTCCACTTTTTCTTCTTCCAGCAAGTCTTTGAATATGCCCTGCTTTTCCAACATCATGATTCCTAAAAGAAGCAAATTCACCTTTGGGTCTTACAACAATTCTATAGAACTTTCCTTTACCCCCTGTTCTGGGTTTTTTTCTTGCACGTCCTTGTGGTTGAGCTAAAGCGTGCTGTCTGGAACTCATAGACTTCCATTTTTTTTGTGCTTTCTTAATGTTTTTTTTGGCAGCTTTTTTTTGCTTTATACTTGTCATGTTTCAAAATACCTCTTTTTAATTCTTTTTGTATTTTTATTAATGAACTAATATTTAAAAACTTTCTTTAATTTTAATGTTAAATTCAAACGTTGTGTGAGATATTTTATAGAAAAGGAGACATATGGCCCCGAAGGGATTTGAACCCTCGACACCTAGATTAAAAGTCTAGTGCTCTGACCAGGCTGAGCTACGGAGCCATGAATATTACTAGAAGTATTATTTTATAAATTATCCTATTAGGATAAATCTACTATTGTTAGGGACTAGTTATCATCGAAAATTATTTCATCAGGGGTATTTTGTATTATATACTTTTCAATTTCTTATAGTTGGTGTGGATCCTTTTTCTTACTTAAAGAATAAAACTTAGTATATAAAATTTGATAATTTTCTATTTTATTTAAAGTTATCTAAACAATCACCTGATTATTTAATCTCAACCT